>DATKFK010000175.1:0-14216 GCA_035544375.1 Thermoanaerobaculia bacterium | reverse complement strand
GCGTGAATCCGAGGTTCCGGCGCAGCGCCCGAAAGGAGAAACGGAGGTCCTGCCAGAGCGTCTCCATGCCTGTCTCCCTACGACCGGAGCCGGCGGCGAGAGGAGATCGTCCCCCTCTCGCTGCCAGGCTGGGTCACTCGGATTCGTCGATCACCAGCCGCGCCAGCGTCTTGGTCAGCAGCTCCGCCTCTCCCCACCGCATGGCCATGAGCTCCTGCGGGAAGACCGGCCGCTTGTCGCTCAGGTGGCGCTGCGCGATGCCATACTTGTTGTAGGTCGGATGGCGCGAGTCGGCGGCGTAGGCGACGGGCAGCCGATGCGGGTCGAGCGCGTTGAATGCCGCGAGCCGGCGGTGAAGCTCTTCCAGGAAGGCCGGCTCGATGCCACGGAAGAGATCCTCCACGACCGCGGCAGGGTCGGTTGCCTGCTCGAAGGCCGCCGTCACCTCGCGGAACCGCCCGCCCCGGGCCCGCACCAGCTCGCGCCAGCACGCGACCAGCTCCTCCAGCGCGGCGAGCGACTCGGCGCGCGTCGCGAACAGCTGGCAGCTGTACGTCGGGATCATCCGCAGCTCGCTGCCCGCGGGCAGGAATCCCTCCCGCTCGAGCTCGTCGAGCAGCGCGACGTAGCCGCGCTGGAACCAGTCTTCCCGCACGTAGAGGTGATTGGTGGCGGCACTCGTGTGCCAGAAGACCCGCTGCGACGGGTCCACGGCGTACTCCTTGACGGCATTGAGCAGGAAGTTCATGAAGATGTTGATCCAGGGATAACCCAGGGCGGTGAAGCGCCGGCCGCTGGCAAGCCGCGCGCTGACCTGCTCCATGCCCGAGAAGAACGCCTCGATCAACGCCTCGACCGAGCCGCGGAAATTG
Organism: Thermoanaerobaculia bacterium; assembly: GCA_035544375.1. Taxonomy (GTDB): domain Bacteria; phylum Acidobacteriota; class Thermoanaerobaculia; order Multivoradales; family UBA5704; genus JASLEW01. The sequence goes on along the minus strand of DATKFK010000175.1, from coordinate 13,344 downwards.
ACCGCCGAGTCGGTGGTGTGGATCTCCACGTCGCCGCCGGCAGTATAGTCGATGCGCTTGATCTTCAACATCAGCGCGTACTGTCCGCGCGTCGTGCGCACCCACTTGTTGAACAGGGCGCCAAGGCTGCGCCTGGCGTGGAAGCGCCGGACGAGGTGCGTGATGAGCGGGCGCAGGGCGAGCAGCTCCGCGGACCGCGGCAGGCTCGTCGAGCCGTTCCAGCGCCGCGCCAGCTCGGCGCTCGACCGGCAGTGGCGGCAGATCAGGTCCTCGCCGTCGTGTTCGGCGAAGATGCCGAAGCTGAAGAAGGCCCAGTGCTTCCTGGCCACGCTGCCGCGCAGGTCATTGGCATGGCGGCCGACGAGCCTTGCCACCGGCTCGCCGCGGTGGTCGAAGCAGGCCTCGACGCGGCCCCGGTCGCCGAGCATCACCCAGGGGAGGAAGATGTCGTCGATCCCATAGAGCGTATGGTCCATCGGGCCGAAATAGGTGTTCTTCGCCAGGGCCATCCAGCCGAGGTTGTTGGCCGGGGTGTTGCCGTAATGGCAGGTGCGGACGACCGGCGACTTCAGGTCGGAGATCACGCCGAGCGTCTCCGCCACGGTCATCTCCATGCATCCCGCGATGAGCCTCTGATCCTGGACCTCGGTCATGTCATGGGTTTCCAGCGGTCCTCTGGGGCCGGCGGGCCGGCGAGCCGCGAGAGGCGCCGGTCAGGGTCGCGGACCGCCGCCGTCAAGAGGGCCGCGAACCGCGCGAGCAGGGTATCGACGGTCGCAGGCAGGAGGATGTCCAGCCGGTAGAGCAGGAGCAGCTCGACCGTCTCCGCCTGCTCGCCGGCGAGGAGGATCAGGTCGCGCGGCGTCGCTCCGGAGGAGAGCGGGAACTCGGCGACGGTCAGGCCGGGCAGCGAGAGCGGCCGCGACGGGACGCTCTGCAGCACGAAGCCGGCGGGGAAGAGCTGGTTGTAGGCCTCGCCGTAGCCGGCGGTCTGCGGCACCAGGCGATTGAGGATCTCGACGAACGGCAGATCCTGGTGGGCGAACGCCGCGAGCGTGGTCTCCCGCACGCGGCCGAGCAGCTCCCGGAAGGTCGGGTCGCCCGACAGGTCGGTGCGCAGCGCCAGGATGTTGGTGAACAGGCCGATCATGGGCTCCAGCTCGACCCGGTCGCGGTTGGCGACGTTGGTCGTGAGCGCGACGTCCTGCTGGCCCGTCCACTGCGACAGGACGGCCTGCCAGGCCGCGAGCAGGGTCATGAACAGGCTGGCGTCGCAGTTGCGGCCCAGCTGCCGCACGTCGCGGCTGAGCGCCGCGCCGAGCGACCGCCGCCCGCGGCCGCCGCGGAGGTCGCGCACGGCCGGCCGCGGCAGATCGGTGGGCAGGGCGAGCGGCCGCAGGCCGCGCAGCCGCTCCTCCCAGTAGCCCAGCAGGGCGGCAAGCCGCGTCCCCTGCAGGACCTCCCGCTGCCAGGCGGCGAAGTCGCCGTACTGGATCGGCAGCTCGGGCAACGGCGAGGGCTCGCCCCGGGCATACGCCGAATAGAGTGCCTCGAGCTCTTCGCGGACCACCCCTTCGGACCAGCCGTCCGTGACCAGGTGGTGCTTGACCAGCAGGAGCGCGTGGTCGTCCGCCGCGAAGCGCAGCAGCGTGGCGCGCACCAGCGGCTCCCGCGCCAGGTCGAAGGGATGGCGGCCCGCCAGCGCGGCGAGCCCGCGCGCCACCTCCTCGCGGCGGTCCGCACCCAGGGCGGAGAGGTCCACCACCCCCCAGGCGAGGCCCTCGCCCTCGCGGACCGCCTGTATCGGTTCGCCGTCCACCTCGTAGAAGGCCGACCGCAGGACCTCGTGGCGCCGCACGATCTCGGCCAGGCCGCGCCGCAGCGCGCCGGCGTCCAGGCGGCCCGTGAGACGGGCCCCCAGGGGGCTGTTGCCGGTGCCGCGGCCCTCGCCGCGCCGCAGCCAGAAACGCAGCTGCGCGGGCGACAGCGGCTGCGGCACGCCGCGCTGCACCCGGCGCTCCAGCAGGGGTTCGCCGTCCGGCCGCCGGCCGCGCGCGTCCTCGATGAGCGCCGCCAGACCGGCCACCGTCGGGCGGTCGAAGAGGGCGCGCAGCGGCACCTCGACGCCAAAGCTCCGGCGCAGCCGGGAGACGGTGCGCGGCGCGAGCAGCGAATGTCCTCCCAGGGCGAAGAAGTTGTCGTGCACGCCGATGCGGGGAAGCCCGAGCACCTCCGCCCAGATCCCGCACAGGACCTCCTCGGCCTGCGAGCGCGGCGCCAGGTAGGCCGTCGCCGCCTTTGCCGCGGCCGCGTCGGGCGGCGGCAGGGCGCGGCGGTCCACCTTGCCGTTGGCATTCAGCGGCAGCGCGGCGAGGAACACGAAATCCGCCGGCACCATGTAGGCGGGAAGCGATGCGGCCAGGGCTGCCGCGAGCTTCGCCGCCGAGGTTTCCGCCGCCGCCACGCCGTCTGCCGGCACGACATAGGCGGCCAGGCGAGGGCTCCCCGCGGCGTCCGACCGTGCCAGCACCACCGCCGACCGCACTCCGGGACACCGCTCGAGCGCCGCCTCGATCTCCCCCGGCTCGATGCGGAAGCCGCGGATCTTGACCTGGTGGTCGGCGCGGCCCAGGTACTCGACGGCGCCGTCGGCGCGAAAACGCGCCAGGTCGCCGGTCCGGTACATGCGCGCCCCGGGCCGCTCGGCGAAGGGATCGGGCAGGAACCTTTCGGCCGTGAGGTCGGCGCGGCCCAGGTAGCCCCGCGCGACGCCCGCGCCCGCGATGCACAGCTCTCCGAGCGCGCCGCTCGGCACCGGTGCGAGCCCTGCCGTCAGCAGGTGGATGCGCAGGTTGGCGATGGGGCGTCCGATCGGCACCGGACGGGCGCCGGCGTCGCGCTCGCAGGGCCACGCCGTGACGTCGATGGCCGCCTCGGTCGGGCCATAGAGGTTGTGGAGCTCGACCCACGGCAGCCGCGAAAAGAAGCTGGCGGCGAGGTCGGCGGGAAGCGCTTCGCCGCTCGCGATCACGCGCCGCAGATCGCGGCAGCGGTCCAGGCCCTCGGCCTCCAGGAAGGCGGCGAGCATCGACGGCACGAAGTGGAGAGTCGAGATGCGCTGCCGAGCGATCGTCGCGGCGAGGTAATCCGGGTCCTGGTGCCCGCCCGGCAGCGCCATGACCAGCTGCGCGCCGGTGGCCAGCGGCCAGAACAGCTCCCAGACCGAGACGTCGAAGCCGAACGGGGTCTTGTGGAGGACCGCGTCCGCCGGCCCCAGGCGGTAAGCGGACTGCATCCAGACGAGGCGGTTCACCACGGCGCCGTGGGTGTTCATCGCGCCCTTGGGCCGCCCGGTCGAGCCCGAGGTATAGATCACGTTGGCGAGGTTCTCCGGTCCGGCCGCGGCCGGTGCGCGCGCGCCCCTCCGCTCTTCCGCCGGCGCCGGCGGTGCCGACGGCGCCGCCTCGGAGGCGTGCACGGCAACGACGGTGGCGGCGTGCGCCGGCAGGTGCCCGGCCAGGCGCTCCTCGGCGACCACCACGCCGGCTCCGGCATCGCCGAGCACGAATTCCAGCCGCTCCGCCGGGTTGGCCGGATCGAGCGGCAGGTAGGCCCCGCCCGCCTGCAGCACGGCGAGGACGCCCACGATCAGGGCGAGCGAGCGTTCGGCGTAGACTCCCACCACCACCTCGGGCCCCACGCCCAGGCTGCGCAGGCGGCGGGCCAGGCGATCCGCGCGGACGTTCAACCCGGCATAGCTCAGCACGGCGTCTTCGCAACGCACGGCCACCGCGTGCGGCGTGCGCTGCGCCTGCGCCGCGAACAGGCCGTGCAGGGTGGCCGCGGGGGCGTCGCACCGCGTGTCGTTCCATTCTGCGGTCACCTGCCGCAGCTCTCCCGGGCTCAGCATCGGCAGGGCGTCCACGTCGATGCCGGTATCGGAGCCGGAGCCGGCGCCGGCGCCGATGGCCGCGACCAGGTTCTCGAAGTGGGCAGCGAGGCGGACGATCCGCAGGCGGTCGAAGAGGTCGGAGCTGTATTCCCACCATCCCGCCAGGCCGTCCGGTCGTTCCTCGAGATTGAGCGTGAGGTCGAACATCGCCGTGCCGGGATCGATGGTCAGCGGCTCCACGGCGAGCCCCGGCAGCTCGAGCCTCGGCATCGCCACGTTCTGGTACGCGAAGACGACCTGGAAGAGCGGCGCATGGCTCGCCGTCCGCTCCGGCCGCAGCTCCTCGACCAGCCTTTCGAAGGGCAGCTCCTGGTGGGCGTGGGCTTCCAGCAGGCCGTCGTGCAGCGATCGCAGCAGGCCGTGGAACAGGGGCTGCCCGCCGAGATCGACGCGGACCGCCAGCATGTTGACGAAGAGCCCGATCAGGTTCCGGACCTCGGTGCGCCGGCGGTTGGCGATCGGCGTGCCGATCACCAGGTCGATCTCTCCGGACCAGCGATGGAGCAGCACGGCGAGCGCCGCCAGGAGGATGGTGAACAGGGTCGTCCCCTGCCGGCGGGCCGCCTGCGCGAGCGGGCCCGTCACCGCCTGCGGCAGCAGCAGATCGTAACGGGCGCCGCGGAAGCTCTGCGCCGGAGGCCGGGCGCGATCGGCCGGCATCTGCAGCACCGCGGGACTGCCGGCGAGCCGCTCGCGCCAGAAGGCCAGATGGCCTTCCAGGATCTCACCCTGCAGCCAGCCCCGCTGCCACAGGGCGAAGTCGGCGTACTGGATCGGCAGCTCGGCGACCGGGGCCGTGCGCCCGCCGCCGACGAAGCCCCGGTAGGAAGCGATCACCTCCCGTAGCAGCACCGCCATCGACCAGCCGTCGCTGACCAGGTGATGCATCGTCAGCAGCAGCCACTGCTCGCCGGGCAGGCGCAGCAAGGTGAGCCGCAGCAGGGGGCCGCGCTCCAGGTCGAAGGGCCGGGCCGCCTCGGCGAGGGCCTGATCATGGGCTTCGGCGGCGGCGGCATCGGCGGGCAACGGCGTGAGATCCACCACCGCCAGCCGCGGCGCTGCCTTCGCCGAGATCACCTGCACCGGCCGCTCGTCGACGATCGCGAAGGTCGTGCGCACCGCTTCGTGGCGCGCCGCCATCTCGGCGAAGGCCCGCGCCAGCGCCGCGACGTCGAGCCGGCCCACCAGCCTCAGCGTGGCGGCGATGTTGAAGACCGAGGTGCCGGTCTGCAGCTGCTCCATGAACCAGAGCCGCTGCTGGGCGAACGACAGGGCCGTGCCCCGCGGGTCCCGCTGCTGGCGGGCGATGAGGTCGGGCGCCGCGGCGCGGCGCCTGGCGCGCAGGCGATCGACCACCGATGCCGCGGCTGGCGGCGCCGAGACGTCCATCAGCCAGGGGTCCTCGCCGGTAGCATCGCCATCCCGCTTTCGGCTAGCCGAAGTAGGTGCTTCTGATCTCTGCCGGCGCCGAGCGCTTGAACCAGACGAGCAGCTCCAGGAAGGCATTCTGGTCGAGCTCCACGGTGTGGCGGCGCTCCGGCCTGGCGATCTCGAACAGCGGCGGCACGAAGTCGAGCGCGCCCAGCAGCGCGAAGATGCTATGGGCGGCCGCGGCGCTCGACTGCCTGCCCGCCGCCACCGCCTCGACCTCGTTCGCCGCGGCGTTCCACAGCTCCTCGTACGCGGCGAGCCCGGGGCAGAGCGAGCCGAAGTGGGCCGGGGCCTCCATCCGGTCGAACCAGGCGGGATCTCCGGTCTCCTGGTACTTGCGGTAGAAGCGGTTGAGCCGCAGCCAGCCATAGAAGGCGCCGATGACCCAGATGCGGTACCAGGCGTTCCAGAGCGCGAAGTCGGCGAACGCGATATAGGAGCAGCTCACCAGCCGATCGTTGTAGTCGAGCTGGCGCTGTTGCAGCTGGTCGACGTAGGCGAAACGTTCGAGCGAGAAGTCGTCGCTCGCGAGGGCGGCGAGCAGGACCGGGGCGAGGGCATTGACGATCTCGGAGGTGTTCGCCATGCCGCGCGAGAAAAGCGCGTCGACGGCACCGGAGGCGTGTGACATCAGGCAGTAGCGAGGGCCGACGTTGCTCGTCGAGGAGTACTGGAGCCGCTCGGTCGAGACCCAGTCGCGGACCGCGCGCGCCGCCGTGAACTGCGCCGCCATGCTGGGGAAGGCGGCGACGAAAGCGAAGAACTCGTCCTCGGGGGCAACCGCGGCAGGCTTGGGATAAAGGCGCGAGTCGAGGTTCAGGCCGACGCTGCACAGCGGGTTGGTGGCGCCGGCATGATTGTCGAAGGGGATGACCCACGTCCAACCGCCGTCGAAGAGGTGATGCAGGGTCCCCTGCGACCAGGCGCGCGGCATGCCTCGCGCGCACTCCGGCTCGACCGCCTCGAACGGTTTGACCCCGATCATGTGAGTGAAGACCGCCCGCGAATGAGTGGCGAGATGGGTCGGCCGTTCGCGCAGGCCGTACTTGTCGGCGACCGGCGAGCGAAAGCCCGCGGCGTCGACGAGATAACGGGCGCGGAACTGCTCCCCTTGCTGCGACCCCAGGCGCACCTCCTGGCCGTCGATGTCGATGTCCACGATGTGCACGCGCTGCCGCGAGTCCGCGCCATGGCGGATGGCCGCGAACAGCAGGTAGGCGTCGATGTCCTGGCGGAAATAATGGCTTTCGGGACCGTGCGGATACTCGGCGATGACGCTCTGGGTGGCCTCCTCGGGCCGCTGCCGCTCGCCCTTGCGATGGTAGACGAAGCCGAAGTTGCGCTTGATGCCGCAGCTGGAAGTGACCTTCTGGCGCAACGTGTCGAAGGCGCTGCAGTCCTTGATCTCGGGCACAGAGAAGCGTTCGCCGATGATGCGCATCAGCATCGAGGTGTGGGGCACCGTCGATTCGCCGAGCGCGAACCGCGGGTGCTCGCCGCGATCGATCAGGAGCACGCTCGCGCCCTGGCGGGCGAGGACCGCGCCCAGCATCGATCCGGCGATGCCGCTCCCCAGGATGGCCACGTCATAGCGGGTGGCGCCGCGTGCCGCTCGACCGCTCATGTTCGGCCTCCTCCTTCCGGCGGTGAGCCCGGCGGCAACCCGCCACGGCGCGGCGGCCCCGGCCGGGCGGCGGCGAGCACCAGCGCGAGGCTCGCCAGGCTGGGTGATTCGTACAGGTCGCGCACGGCGAGCTGGGTGCCGTGGCCGCGGTGGACTCGCGCCAGCACCTCCACGACATGCAGCGAGTGACCGCCGAGCGCGAAGAAATCGTCGTGGACCCCGATCCGGCCGCGGCCCAGGACCTCGCTCCAGATCGCCGCCAGGGCCTTCTCCTCTGCGGTGGCCGGGGGCTCGAAGGCGCCGGCGCCGGGCAGGGCGGCGGACGCGTGCTCGGCATCGACGGGCGGCAGCGCCGCGCGGTCGAGCTTGCCGCCGGCCGTGCGCGGCAGCGACGAAAGCGCGACGACGGCGGCCGGCACCATGTAGAGAGGCAGCTGCCGCCGCAGGAACGGCACGAGGTCGCGGCCGGCCGGCGGCGGTTCCCCGGCCCGCGGCACCACGTAGGCCACCAGCGCCCGCTCTCCCCTGCGCACCTCGCCCGCCACGACCGCCGCCTCGGCCACCGCCGGGTGGCGCAGCAGGGCCGCCTGCACCTCCGCCGGCTCGACGCGGCAGCCGCGGATCTTGATCTGCTGGTCGCGCCGGCCGCGCAGCTCGAGCTCGCCGCCGGCGAGAAAGCGGGCGCGGTCACCCGTGCGGTAGCAGCGCTCGCCGGCGTCGAGGGCGAAGGGATCGGGCAGGAAGGCCGCCGCGGTCTCCGCCGGGCAGCCGAGGTAGCCCCGGGCCAGCCCCGGACCGGAGATGTGGACCTCGCCTTCGATGCCGATGCCGGCTGGCTGCAGCTCCGGGTCCAGGACGTAGAGGCGGGTGCCGGCCAGCGGGCGGCCGGCGGGCACCGCCGCTCCGGCCGGGACCGCACGCACCTCGTGCCAGGAGGAGAACACGGTTGCCTCGGTCGGCCCGTAGAGGTGCAGCAGGCGCGCCGGCGGGTCCGCCGCGAGCACGGCCCGGGCCCGCGAGGCGTCCACGGCCTCGCCGCCGAACAGCAGGCAGCGCAGGCCGGCGAAGGCCTCCGGCGCCGCGGCCGCCAGGCACGAGAAGAGCGCCGTGGCGAGGAAGGCGACGCTCAGTTGCAGCCGCCGGATCTCGGCTTCGAGGCGGTGCGCCGACAGCACGACGTCGCGCCCGAGGATGACGAGAGTGGCACCCTGAAGCAGCGGCGCCCACAGCTCGAAGGTGAAGGCGTCGAACGACGGGCTGGCGGCCTGGGCCACCCTGTCGTCCGGGCCGAGCGCGAGATAGCCGGCGTCGACGACGCGGCGCACCACGGCGCGGTGAGGCACGCCGACCGGCTTGGGTCTGCCGGTCGAGCCGGAGGTGTAGACGACGTAGGCGAGCGCTTCCGGGCCGCCGTCCGCGCCGAGCGGCGGCCGGCCGGCCGTGCCCTTCCCAGCCGGCGTGAAGCCCCGGCGGTCCGCGAACAGGGTGGGCGGCAGGCTTGCCGGCAGGCGCGGCGCCAGCGCCTCGCGCGTGATGACCGCTCTCACCCCGGCGTCGTCGAGGATGCCGGCCAGCCGCGCCGCCGGAAGCTGCGGATCAAGGGGCAGATAGGCACAGCCGGCCTTGAGCGCCGCGAGGATCGCGGTCACCAGCCAGACCGAAGGCTCGAGACAGACGGCGACGCTCGGCTCAGGCCCACCGCCGCCGCGCGGCAGCATGCCGGCGAGCCGATTCGCCCGGCGGTCGAGCTCGCCGTAGCTGACGTGCTCGCCGTCGTGCTCGACCGCAACCCGGTCCGGATGGCGCTCCGCGGCGAGCTCGAACCGGCGATGGATGGACGCATCACGAGCCGCCGCGCGGACCGCGCCGGCCTCGCCGCTCCATTCGTGGAGGATTTGATGGCGCTCGGCGCCGCCGAGCAGCGCGAGCTCGGAGAGCCGCCGCCCGGGGTCCGCCTCGGCAGCGCGGAGGAGATTTTCCAGCTGCCCGGCCAGGCGCCGCACGGAGGCGGCATCGAAGAGGTCGGCGTTGTAGTTCGCGATCAGGCTCAGGCCCGCCTCCAGGCGCTCCCACAGCGCGGTCTCCCAGAAGAAGAGCGAGAGGTCGTAGGTGGCCGTGCCCCAATCCACGTCGAGGAGCCCGGCCGTCAGGCGCGGCAGCTCGATTGCCGGCATCGGCGCATTCTGCAGCACCAGCGCCGCCTGGAAGAGCGGATGCCGGCTCAGGTCGCGCGCCGGCGCCAGGTGCTCGACCAGCTGCTCGAAGGGGAGGTCCTGGTGGGTGAAGGCACCGATGGCGACGTCGCGCACCTGGTCCAGAAGGCCGCTGAAGGTTGGGTCGCCGTCGAGGCGCACGCGCAGCACCAGCATGTTGAGGAAGAAGCCGATCAACGGCTCGATCTGCCGGTGCCGGCGGTTGGCGACCGGCGAGCCGAGGACGACGTCGGCTGCCCCGGTCAGCCGCGCGAGCAGCGCGGCGACCCCGGCCAGGAGCACCATGAACAGCGTCGCCTTCTGCGACTGCCCGCAACGCTCCAGGCGTTCCTTGAAGGCCATGGGCAGGACCGAGTAGAGGTTGCCGCCGCGAAAGGTCTGGACTGCCGGCCGGGGCCGATCGCAAGGCAGTGCCAGGACGGGCAGGTCGCCGCCGAGCTGACCTCGCCAGTAGGCGAGCAGCGACGCGAGCACCTCGCCGGTCAGCCGCTGCCGCTGCCAGTACGCATAGTCCGCGTACTGGATGGACAGCGCGGGAAGCACCGGCGGCCGGCCGGCAAGGAACGACGCGTAGAGCTCGGTCAGCTCGCCGACCGAAAGGCCCCGGGACCAGCGGTCCACGGTGATCTGATGCATGCCGAGCAGCAGGACGTGCTCCTGCTCGCCGAGCCGCAGCAGGCATGCCCGCAGCAGCGGCCCGTGCTCGAGGTCGAACGGCCGGTGGGCCTCGGTCCTGAAGAAACGATCGAGGAGCGGCTCGCGGCGCGGTGCCGGCAGCGCCGCGAGATCGACCATCGGCACCGCCACGGCAAGGCGTGGCGCCACGACCTGCAACGGCCGCCCGTTCTCCGTCACGAACGTGGTGCGCAGCACCTCGTGGCGCGCGACCAACGCCGCGAGGCTGCGGCAGATGGCCGCCGGCGCCAGCCGGCCGCGCAGCCGCAGTGCGGTCAACATGTTGAAACGCGGGTTGCCGGGCTCGAACTGCTCCAGGAACCAAAGGCGCTGCTGGCCGAACGAGAGCGGCGCGGTGGCGGCGCCGCGGCGCTCGATGACCTGCTCGGCGCCCAGCCGCGATTCCTTCCTGGCTTTCAGCTGCTGCAAGAGACGCTGGCGCCCGGCGGCGCCCTGGTCGGCGGTGGGGCCGGCGTTCTGATCGGCGGTGGGGCTGGCGCCCCGGCCGGGCCGCGGCGCGAGGCGGTTCACCGGCCGCGGCTTCCCGCGTTCTCGACCGCGGCCAGCGCGGCGGCGGCGTCGCCGGCGAAGCGGTCGAGCAGGGCATGCAGCCAGCGCTCCAGCCCAAAGGCCGCGCAGCCGGTGAAGACCGGCTCGCCGTCCGCGCCGGTGATCGCGCAGCGCTCGCCGAAGAAATTGCGGTGGAAGTTGAGCGAGGCGATGGCCAGCGACTGCCCGTAGACCAGCTCCTCCTTCTGTGGAAAGAGCTTCTGCATCATCGCGCGCGGACCCTGTGGCTGGTAGAAAGGATCGCTCGCCGCCGCCACCTGCAGCGTGATGCCCAGCTGCGCGGCGAAATCGAGGATGCGCCGCTTGCTCGCGCCCAGGTGCTCCTGCACCTCGCCGGCCGTCCCGATGCAGACGATCTCCCGCATGGAGAAGCTCCACAGGCGCCGCAGGTCGTCGAAGGAGCTCTCGTTGCGGAAGCAGGTCGCAACCGTCGTGACGAAGCGCGGAGCGGTGACGACGCTGCCCTGCAGGTGGAGATAGACGCTGTAGCAGGCAGCCGAGGGCAGGACATGGCGGCCGGCGGCCAGGTCGGCGGCGGGGATGCCGTCGGCGACGCTGCCGCCCTTGGCATAGTGCGATTCCAGGGGCCCGGGCAGGAGATGGCTCGCGACCACCGCGAGGTGCGGAAAATTCTTGAAGTAATCGAGCTTCTCGAGCGCGTCCACCCGGACGAGCGCCGGGAACTGCATCGCCTGCGCATCGACCTCCGCCGCCCACAGCAGGATCCGGCGCTCGAGCGCGTCGCGCAGCGCGACCAGCTCCGGTCCCAGCGTGGCGAGCCCGGAGCTCACTTGAAAGAGCGGTCGGTCCACGTCAGGCTCCGGGCTGTTGCCGCGCCTCGCCGGCGGCCGCCGCATCGCTCAGGATGCGATCCTGCAGGCTGCGCAGCGTGCGGAACGCCTTGACCGATTCGGCGTCCGTCTGCAGCTCGCGGCCGGTCAGCTGCTCGAGAAAGAAGACGAAGTCGATGAAGCCGAGCGAATCGATGACCCGGCTCTCGATCAGGTCGAGATCGAGGTCGATGTCGTCGCCCAGGGCCGGCTTCTTCGCCAGCAGCCAGCGCTTGACGGCGGCCAGGCTGTCCTCGCCGGCGCTCATTGGCCGTCCGCCGCGGCGGTGAGGATGCGGTTGGTCAGAAGGAAGTCCCTGGTGCGTTTCACGATCCTCTCGTCCACCGCCTTGCGCCGCGGATCGGCAAGCAGGTCGCTGCGCAGCTGGTAGGGGTCGGCGATGCCGCTGTCCTTGTAGACCGCCGGGCTGTAGAGCGATTGGATGCTGGCGTCGAGATAGCGCGACAGGTAGTCCTGGACCATCCGGATCTGTGCCGCCGGCTGCGTGCCGGCGATGTGGTCGAAGAGCTTCTTCACGATCTCGCGTCCGAACGCGATGTGACGCGATTCGTCCTGGTGATGGATGCTGTTGACCTGGCGGATGATGGGATGCAGCGACTCGTCGCGGCCCATGCGCACGTTGAAGTAGTCGACGATCTCTTCGAAGATGAGGATGCGGGCGAAGACGAGAAAGGCTTCGACGTCGGGCGCGAGCTGGTCGATGGTGAAAGGCAGTTTCTTGTTGGGATAGATCTTCCCGCCGTACTTCCTGCAGAAGGTGGCGAAGAACCACATGTGCTCGTTCTCCTCGCCGATGAAATGGTGGAAGAACTCCGTCTCCTCGTCGTAGTCGGGAGTCTGCACCCGCTTCACGACTTCCACCAGCAGCTCGCGGATGCCGTGCACGTTGAGACTGTAGAAATGGATGCTTTCCCACTTGCTGAGGGCCATTAGCTGGCTTTCCGGCAGCTCGCCGGCAACGCGGGTATCGGCAACCGTCAACAGGTCCGGAGTCATCCAGTACTGGTCGTCGGGCAGGTGGTCCGGCCACTGGAACATCTTGTACGGGTTGTAATAGGTCTCGACCGACATCTCGGTGATGCGCTCGAGAATGGCGGAGATGTTGCGCGACGGAGCAGCTTGTGTCGTGGTCATGATCGTCACCTCACCTCGAAGGCACGTCGAAGGCACGTCGAAGGCACGTCAAAGGCCCGTATGCCGTGGTCATCGCGCCGCCGCCGTCGTCGCGGGCTCGTGCCCCGCCGCCAGCGCCGTCGCGGGCTCGTGCCCCGCCGCCAGCGCCGAGTACTCGGCGAGGACTTCCGACATCGCCTGCCGCTCCTCGGCGCTCAGGCTGCCCGCGCTCTCCTCGATGAGCGCGGCGATGCCCGCGATGGTCGGCGACTCGAACATCTTGCGCAGCGGCAGCTCGACAGGCAGGACCTCCTGCACCAGGATGCTGACCTGGGTGGCGAGGAGCGAGTTGCCCCCCAGGTCGAAGAAGCTGTCGGCGACGCTGATCTCCTCGCGCCCCAGGACCTCCGCCCAGATCGTTGCGAGGAGCCCTTCGATCGGCCCGCGGGGCGCCACGAACCCGCCGCCGGCCGCGGCCGCCGCCGCGTCCGGCGCCGGCAGCGCCCTGCGGTCGAGCTTGCCGCTCGGCGTGAGCGGCAGGGCGGCCAGCGCGACCGCGGCCGCGGGGAGCATGTGCTCGGGAAGGGTCTGGGCCAGGAACGAGCGCAAGCCGGGCAGCGGCGGGGCTTCGCCGCGGGCGACCAGGTAGGCGACCAGCCGGCGGTCTCCGGGCCGGTCTTCCCGCACCGCCACGGCGGCTTCGGCGATCGCCGGGTGCCGGCAGAGCGCGGCCTCGATCTCTCCGAGCTCGATACGGAAGCCGCGCAGCTTGACCTGGTGGTCGAGCCGTCCCAGGAACTCGATGTCGCCGCTCGGCAGGTAGCGCGCCAGGTCCCCGGTCCTGTAGAGCCGCGCTCCCGCCTCGCCGGCGACAGACCAGCGGTCGGGGATGAACTTCTCCGCCGTCAGCTCGGG
>DATKFK010000174.1:0-3792 GCA_035544375.1 Thermoanaerobaculia bacterium | reverse complement strand
CGACAAGCGGCACCGCCCTGAAGGCGGCGGCGCCGGCAGCCAGGCTGGGAGGGTGCGGTACGACCTCGCCGGCGAGGGCCGCCGCAATCTCGCCAGCTCCGACCTGATCGCCACCTACCGCGAGTGGCTGGACGCCTACCCGCTGGTGTCGATCGAGGACGGCCTCGCCGAGAACGACCGGCAGGGCTGGCAGGAGCTGACCGCCGAGCTCGGCCAGCGCGTGCAGCTGGTGGGCGACGACCTCTTCGTCACCAACCCTGAAATCCTGGCGCGCGGTATCGCCGACGGGCTGGCCAACGCCCTGCTGGTCAAGGTCAACCAGATCGGCACCCTGACCGAGACCCTTGAGGCGGTCGAGCTGGCCAAGACGCACGCCTATGCCAACGTCATCTCGCACCGCTCGGGCGAGACTGCCGACACCACCATCGCCGACCTGGCGGTGGCGACCCGCTGCGGCCAGATCAAGGCCGGCGCTCCCTGCCGCAGCGACCGGGTGACGAAATACAACCGCCTGCTCCGCATCGAGGAGGAGCTGGAGGGGGTGGCATCCTATCCAGGAGCCGCCGCCTTCCCGCGCCGGCCGGCTTGAGCGGCCACCTGACAGCTCGCGGCCCTGCTCGCGCCGATTCTTCGCGCCCGGTGCTGCTGGCGGCGGTGCTGCTGTTCGTCACCCTGCTTGGGGCCGCCGGCCTCAAGAGCTATCGCGACCTCACTGCCGCCAGGGCCCGCGAGAAGCAGCTCGAATCCCGCATCGAGGAGACCCGTAACGACATCGACCGCCTGCGCGGCCGCATCGATCGGCTGCGCGGCGACCCCGCGATGCTCGAGCGTCTGGCCCGCGAGGACCTGGGCCTGGTGCGCCAGCAGGACGTGGTCATCGAGCTGCCGCGCGACCCGCTGCCCGGCAAGCCGCCCGCGGCGAGCCCGCCGCCGGTGCCGGGCCAGGCGTCAGTGCCGAGCCAGGCGTCAGTGCCGGGCCAGGCGTCAGTACCGAGCCAGGCGTCAGTGGCGGGCCAGTCGTCAGTGGCGGGCCAGTCGCCAGTGCCGGGCCAGGCGTCAGTGCCGGGCAAGCCGGTGCCGGTCCAGCCGCCGCCGCCGCCGCGCCCGGCGCCGGTGCAGAGCCAGCCCCCGGCATCAGGTCAGACACCGGTGCCGAGCCAGGCGCCGGCACGCAGCCAGCCGCCAATGCCAGGTCAGCCGCCCGCAGCGAGCCGGACCCCGGGGTCTGGCCAGGCGCCGGCACCGAGTCAGCCGCCGGCGCGACCGTGACCGGCGGTCCCGCGGCTGGCGAGCGGCGGGCCGGCGCGGCCAGTGCGCTGCGACCCGATCGGCTGGCGCTGGCGGCTGCCGTAACGCTGCTGCTGGCGCTGGCCCTGTATGGCTACCGCGTGCATTGGGTGGAGGCGGCGGGCACGGCCGAGCGCGACGGCTATGTCGACCAGGCTCGGCAGCTGCTCTCCGGGTCGCTGCCGCGCGATCCCTACCGGCCGTTGCTCTATCCCCTGCTGACCGCGGCGGTGTCGCGAATCACCGGCGACCCTTTCGCCGCCGCGCGCCTGCTGTCGAACCTGGCCGCGGCCGGCCTCGCCTGGCTGGCCTACGCCTTCGGAAAGCGATTGTCGGGCGTGGCGGCCGGCGGCTGGGCGATGGCGCTGGCGGCAGTCAATCCCAACCTGTGGATCATCGGCCAGCACGTCACCACCGACATGCTGTTTGCGGCGCTGGCCGCGGCGTGCCTGCTGGCCGCCGCGAGGTACCTGCAAGCGCCGGGGCCCGGGCCGGCGGCGGCGGCGGGCCTGGCGCTGGGGCTCGCCGCCTTCACGCGGTCCAACGCCCTGTTCCTGGTGCCGGCGCTGCTCGCCGCCTGGTGGCTGGCACCTTCTGGCGGCCGCCGGCGGCTCGGCCACCTCGCCCTGGGCACCGCCGCGGCGGCGCTGGCGCTGCTGCCGCACTGGGCGCTGCGCCATGCGCAGTTCGGCAAACCCTTCTACGACGAAAATTGGAAGAACCTCGCCTGGAAGCTCTACGGCTATCCGGACTGGTCGTATCTCGACCGGGTGCCGTTCCGCTCGCTGGCGGCGGTGGTTTCTCACGATCCGGCGGCGGTGCTCCGCGCGGGGGTGGCCGAGATCTGGCGCTTCGCCGCCGGCGGCGGGGCCGCCCAGCTCCTCGGCACCTGGGCGCATGTGCTGCTGGTCGTCGCCGGTACGCTGTGGGCGGTCGGCGATCGCCGTATCCGAAGATCGGCTGCCTGGCTGCTGTTCGCTCTCGGCACCTTCCTCATGGCGATCGCGTTCGCCTTCTTCACCTGGGGGCGGCTCCTCCTGGTGCTGCTGCCGGGCGCCTATGCCCTGGCTTTCGCGCCATGGGGCGGCGCGGCGCCGGACGGCGGGCCCGAGCCGTCGCGGGGCCGGCTGGGCGGCCGCCGCCGGCGGTTGGCGCTCCACGGGATCGCCGCCGCGGCGGTCTTGCTGCTGGCGGTCAAGACCTTCGCCTACCGGCTGCCGGCGTTCGCGGCCAGCCACCCCTACGTCGAGGTCGAAATGCTGCGGCGTCTCGACCGCGAGCTGCCGGCGAATGCGGTCCTGGGCGGCTCGTCGCCCTTCCTTGGCCGCTACCTGCGACATCGTTACGTCGGGCTTCCCGACGCCTTTGGGCCGGAGACGGTCCGCCCCGACCTGTACTACGCGAGGCTGCGGCCGCTGCTGCGCAACGCCGGGGTGGCGTACCTGGTCGTCGGGCCCGTCGACATCCGCTCCCGGCCGCCGCAGTTGCTCGGGCCGCGGCCGCCGGTGGCCTGGCTGGCGGCTGCCGGCGGCGACCACGGCGTCGTCGTCTGGCGGGTGCTGATGAATTGACTGAAAGAATGTCTGCGCCGGCGCCCTGTGCCCGCCGCTCGCATGCGAGCACCGTCGATGCACAGCGGCCCGGCAGGCTCGCGCCTGCCCGCGTATTCAGTTAAGTTGGCGAGAAAAAGCGGCCAGAAGAGGCCGCCGCGTCGAAGAAATGTTGCGGACGCCGCCGGCCAAGGGCGGCCGGGGCGCCCCGCCGGTACGATCACCGGCAGGGCGCGGGATGTATGGGCGCGGAAGTGGTCAGGAAATCTTGACGACGTTCTTCGCCTGCAGGCCTTTCGGCCCCTCGACCACCTCGAAGGAGACGCGGTCTCCTTCGTTCAGGGTGCGGAATCCTTCGGCGATGATCGAGGCGTGGTGGACGAATACGTCCGCGCCTCGCTCACGCACGATGAAGCCGTATCCCTTGGCGTCGTTGAACCACTTCACGGTTCCTTGCTCGGGCATCTGTGCGCTCCTTCACTCCTTGAAACAGGTTGTTAGTCGCCGCGATCCATGCGGCATTTATCTCCTATCGCCCCACCCGCTCACAGCAAGCGGGGGAGGATAGATTCCAGCGATCCCGTCAAGCCCCGGTCAGCATTGTGGCGGAGCCGTGGATACGATCCTTCTCTTGGCCTGCCGATCCCTTGAAACCCGAACGTTCCCTGTCGTCTTAGCGATTGCGGAGTTGACGTCGGTATTTCAAGGCGTTTGCGTTTTTACAGTTAATTTCGTGCGCACTGATCGGCTTGGTGCTGCGGAGGGAATACAGAGGCGGTGTCTCTTTTGAGTCCAATACCTGACGCGCAGAAAGTAGGGTGAGTATCTCACCCGTCGAAACGGAATGCAAGACCCTGACAAGTCCCGGATCCTATCGAGTCGGCCCGGCCTGATTAAAAGTCTCTAAATAACTTCAAGGCGGACCGGTCCGGCGACGACCTCGCCGATCTCGGCG
>DATKFK010000173.1:0-2763 GCA_035544375.1 Thermoanaerobaculia bacterium | reverse complement strand
CGGCGAAGAGGTCAAGGTCGACTGGCATGGCCATCGCGACCGCGACCTGGCGGTGATCAACGCGCTCAGCGCCGCCGCCGCCGGCGCCGACCGGCTGCACGGCACCGCGGTCGGCATCGGCGAGCGCGTCGGCAATTGCCCCATCGACCTCCTGCTGGTGAACATGCAGCTGATGGGTTGGATCGACCGCGACCTCGGCAGCCTGCGGGCCTACTGCCAGCTGGTTGCCGACACCACCGGCGTGCCGCTCCCCGACAACTATCCGGTCGTCGGACGCGACGCCTTCCGCACCGCCACCGGCGTCCATGCCTCGGCGATCCTCAAGGCCCGCGCCCGCGGCCAGGATTGGCTGGCGGACCGGGTCTACTCCTCCGTGCCGGCGAGCCTCATCGGCAGCCGGCAGGTGATCGAGGTGGGGCCGATGAGCGGCGAGTCCAACGTCGTGTGCTGGCTGCAGGACCACGGTATCGCCGCCGAGGCGGCCCTGGTCCAGGAGATCTTCCGCCGTGCCAAGCAGGCCGAGAAGGTGCTGACCGACGCTGAGATCCTGGGGATCTGCGCCGCGACGCACGCTGCCGGCGGCGCGCCGAGCACGGCTCCGAAGGAAGTGCCGGGCGCCGCAGCCCCTGCCGTTTCCTCCAACGTGCCTTGAGCCGTGGCCGGCGAGCCTCCCGCTCCGGCCGCTCCGGCCGCCAAACCGGAGCCGCCTGCCAGGTGGCGCCGGGTGTTGCGCGCCTACCTGGACGCTCTCAGCGCCGAGCGCGGGCTGTCGCGCCACACCGTGGCGGCCTATCGCTCCGACCTCGAACGGCTGGGTGAGGGGCTGGCGCGCGGCGGCGAACGCGACCTGCTGTCGGCCGATGCCTCCGCCCTGGCGGCGCATCTGCGCGAGCTGCGCCGGCACGGGCTCGCGCCGCGCTCCATCAGCCGTGCCCAGTCGGCGTTGCGCGGCTTCTACGCCCACGCGGTGGCGACCGGCGAACGCGCCGACGATCCTTCGCTCAACCTGACGCCGCCGAAGCTGTGGCGCACCCTGCCCAAGGTGCTCTCCCAGGGCGAGGTGGAGGCGCTGCTCGCCGCGCCCGATCCGGCGACGCCGCTCGGCCTGCGCGACCGCGCCATGCTCGAGCTCCTCTATGCCACCGGCCTGCGGGTCAGCGAGCTGGTCGGGCTCGAGCTGCCGCAGCTGCGCGGCGCCGGCTCGGGCGCGCGGCAGGAGATCGACTTCCTGGTGGCCTTCGGCAAGGGCAGCAAGGAGCGGGTGGTGCCGGTGGGGGAGGAGGCCGCGGCCTGGGTGCTGCGGTACCTGCGCGAGGTGCGCCCGCGGCTCGCGGCCGGCGAGCGCCACCTCGCGGTGTTCGTCAACCGCTACGGCCAGGCGATGAGCCGGCAGGGCTTCTGGAAGATCCTGCGCGGCCATGCGCTCGCGGCGGGCCTGCGCACCGCGCCGTCGCCGCACGTGCTGCGCCACAGCTTCGCCACCCATCTGCTCGAGCACGGCGCCGACCTGCGTGCGGTGCAGATGATGCTGGGCCACGCCGACATCTCGACCACCCAGATCTATACCCACATCCATCAGCAGCGCCTGAAGAGCCTCTACGACCGCTTCCATCCACGCGCCTGAGGGGTGGGGGAGCCCGGCGGCGCCGCGTCACAGCGCTGTCACAGCGGGCTCCTATACTGTTGCCGGACTCGCTTAATCTGGCCAAAGCTGCAAACTGGCGCGCGCAGCTCGTGGGAGCGTCGGCCGGGGAGACGGCGATGAAGCCGAAGTGCCTCCGGCCCGTGCACAGGAGAGCGGTGCCGTGATCTGCCCCAAGTGCGGCTTCGAGCAGGCGGCCGGAGACGAATGCGCGCGGTGCGGCGTGGTGTTCGCAAAGTTCCGCTCTCGGGCGGGACCGCTCCCGGCGCCGGTGGCGCTGGATGCGGTGGCGGCCGCGATTCCCCTCGATCCGAGCGCGCTCCCTGCCCATCTGCCGGCGGTCCCGGCGGGCACTCTGAATGCGGGGCCGGCACCGACTGCCGGCGGCGGGCCGGCGATTGCCGCCAGCGGGCTGGCGCCGGCGGTGGCCGCGCCGTCCTTGCCGGCGGCGGCCGACCAACAACGGCTCAAGCAGCTGCTCAAGACGCAATGGACCTTCAGCCAGGAAGAGCTGCTCCGCGACACGCTGGCGACCTTCGGCAGCAACATCGTCGCTTTCTCGGTCGTCGCCATGCTGGTGCTGGTGCCGGAGGTGGCACTGGCGCGCTACGTCCAAGAACGGCTGCGTACGGCCGAGGTCTCGCCTCTCTGGTGGCTTGGCGCCGCGGTCGCCGCCTCGCTGCTTCTCGTCCCGCTCGCCACCGGCGCCTTCACTTACGGCGTGCTGCAAGAGATGCGCGGCCTGCGACCGTCGGTCGGCGAGTGTCTCGTCACGGGTCTGCGGTCGCTGTTTCGCGTCCTCCTGGTTTCCATCTTTCAAACCGTTGCCGTTCTGGCTGGCCTGCTGCTCTGCCTGCTGCCCGGGCTCTTCCTGATCCTGATGCTCTACGTCGCCGTACCCGCGGCGGTCGAGGAACGCCTGGGCCCGCTCGGGGCCCTGCGCCGCAGCGCTCAACTGACCGCGGGCTACCGGCTGCACATCTTCTACCTGCTCAGCAAGCTCGCAGTCTTTCAGTTTGGGTTGAGCTTCGCCTCCGGCCTTCTCCTCGTGCTGCTGAGTCCCCAGGCCTGGATACGGGGGGCGGTCACCTTCCTGGTCAACGCCCTGTTCGTGGGCCTGG
>DATKFK010000172.1:0-8551 GCA_035544375.1 Thermoanaerobaculia bacterium | reverse complement strand
ATGCGGCGTGCGCGGCGCCGCCGCGCCGGCGGCGGCGGCGGCCTGCCAGTCGGGAGCGGGCAGGGCCGCCCGGTCCGGTTTGCCGTTGGGGGTGCGCGGCAGCGCGGGCAGCGGCACCAGCGCACCGGGGAGCAGGTGCGCCGGCAGCCGCTCGCGCAGGAAGGCGTCGAGGCCGGCGGTGTCCAGCTCCGCCGGTGCCACGTAGGCGACCAGCCGGGGATCGCCGGCGGCGTCCGGCTGCACCACCACCAGCGCCTCCCGCACCGCGGTGTGGGAGGTCAGCGCCGCCTCCACCTCGCCCGGCTCGATGCGGAAGCCGCGGAGCTTGACCTGGTGGTCGAGCCTGCCCAGGAACTCGACGGTGCCGTCGGGCAGGCGCCGGCCGAGATCGCCGGTGCGGTACAGGCGGCCCCCGGGCTCCCCGCCGAAGGGCTCGGGTAGGAACCTCTCGGCGGTGAGCTCCGGCCGCGCGAGGTAGCCGCGGGCCAGGCCGGCGCCGGCGAGATGGATCTCTCCGGGAGTGCCGATCGGCGCAACACCGCCGGCGCCGTCGAGCACGAAGAGCCGGGAGGCGGTGACCGGTCGCCCGATGCTCGGCTTGCCCGCCGCCCCGGGCAGCAGCTCCGCCCAGGTCGAGTAGGTGGTGTCCTCGGTCGGGCCGTAGAGATTGCAGACCCGCTGGACGCGGCTGGCGCGGAAGGCGGCCTCGACCAGGCTGGCGTGCAGCGGCTCGCCGGCGAGGTTGAGCAGGCGCACGCTGTCCGGCACGGCGCCAGCGCGCAGCAGCTCGGCGGCGGCCGAAGGCACGGTGTTGACGAGGGTGACCCCTGGCAGCTTGGCCGGGTCGAGCAGGTCGAGGACGTTGTCGACCAGGATCACGGCGCCGCCCCGGCCCAGGGGCGCGAAGATCTCGAACACCGACAGGTCGAAGCAAACCGAGGTGCCGGCGACGACCGCCGCGAGCTCCCGGGAGCTGTACGCCGCGGCGGCCCAGTGCAGCAGGGCGGCGGCGCCGCGGCAGGTGATGGCGACGCCTTTCGGCCGGCCGGTCGAGCCCGAGGTGTAGATCACGTAGGCAAGACGCTCCGGCAAGCGGTCGAGGGCGGCGGCGGGGGCGGCGTCTTCGGTTCCCGCGGCGGCGTCCTCGGCATCCGGTGCGGCGCCATCGGCGCGGAGGATGGGGATGCCGCCTGCCGGCAGCAGGCCTGCCGAGGCGGCGTCTGTCAGCAGCGCCGCGGCGCCGCTGTCGGCCAGCATGTAGGCCAGGCGGGACACCGGGTAGGCGGGGTCCAGCGGCACGTAGGCCGCACCCGCCGCGAGCACCCCCAAGAGGGCGGCGACCAACTCCGCCTCCCGTCGCATCAACACTCCGACCCGTGCCTCGGGGCCGGCGCCCGCGGCGCGCAGCCGGCGAGCCACGGCGGCCGCGCGCCGCGCCAGCGCGCCGTAGCTCAGGCACCGGCCGCGGCACACCACCGCGGTGGCATCGGGGGTCCGGAGCGCCTGCGCCGCAAACAGCTCGTAGAGGCCCTGCTGCGGCGCGGCGCTCGCCGCGGTGTCGTTGTGCTCCACCAGCAGCTGCTGCCGCTCGGCCTCGCCAAGCGGCGAGACCCCGCACCCGCCCCAGGGCGCCGCGCTCAGCGCATCCAGCGTCCGCTCGTACCAGCCGGCGATCGCCCGCAGCTGCGCGCCGGCGAGCTCGCCCGGGTCGTAGCCGAGGCGCAGGGTCAAGCTGCCGTCCCAGGGATCGAGCGCCGCGTTGACCGCCAGGGCGAAGTTGTTGACCTCGTGATACCGGCCGCCCAGCCGCCGGATACCGAGCCCTTCGAGGCCCTGGTAGACGTGGAAATGCACGAAGTTGAAAAGCGTCTCGAAGAGCTGCCTGCCGCCCGCCTCCTGCTGCAGCTGCTCCAAGGGGTAGCGGCGGTGTGGCAGCCGCTCGCACTCGTCCGCGAACACTCTCCGCGCCAGCTCGATCCAGCTCCCGGTGACCGGCCTGGCGGTCAACGGGAGGACGTTGATGAACAGGCCGAGCACCTGCTCGCCTCCCTCCTCCTCGGGGCGGCCGTTGCTGGCGAGGCCGGTTGCGACCTCGTCCTGGCCGAGCGCCAGCGCGAGCACCCGGCAGTGCGCGGCCAGCAGCACGCTCTTGAGCGGCACAAAAGCTTCCCGGGCCACCGCCTGCAGTGCCGCCACCTGCTGGGGAGAGAGGCGCACCAGGAGCGTCCCCTGGCCGCGCACGGCGTTGCCGCCTTCGGGACGCGGCCATCGCGGCAGCCGCGCGTCCGTCCGTCCGGCCACCGCGGCCAGCCAGAAGCGCCGGCTCTCCTCGCTCGCCAGGGCCTCGCGCTCGAGCGCCACGTAGCGGCGGAAGTGGCTCGCCGGCGGCGGCGCCGCCGCGGCGCCGACCGGCGCCACGTAGAGCCGGAACAGCTCGCTGGTCAGCGCGGCGACGCTCCAACCGTCGAGGACGGCGTGGTGGCAGGTGAGGGTAAACTGCCAGGTCCCCGCGCCGCGCAGGTCGCAGCGGCAACGCCACAGCGGCGCCTCGCGCCAGACGAAGGGCCTGGCCTTCTCCGACTCGAGCATCGCCGCGAGCGCCCTCTCCTCGGCGCGCGGGTCGAGGTGGCGCAGGTCCCCGACCGGCATGCCCACCGCGACGCCGCGGTGGACGAGCTGCAACGGCTCGCTGTAGGAGGCCAGGTCGAAGGAGGTGCGCAGGATCGGGTGGCGCGCTGTCAGCCGCCGGATCGCTCGCCGCATCGCCGCCACGTCGCAGGCCCCTGCAAGGTGGTGGCTGAAGATGTCGTGGTAGACCCCGGCGCGCGGCAGGTACTCGCTGTGGAAGACCATGCCGCCCTGCAGCCGGGTCAGCGGATAAGCGTCCTCCACGTCCGCGGGCAGCTCGCGACGGTCCGCCGCCGCGATCAGCGCGAACGGCGCCACGCGATGACCTCCTGCGCCGCCGGCGGCCGTGGCGTCCGGACGGAGGTCGCCGGCGCCCGGCGCGTCCAGGCTTAGGTCGCCGGCGGCGCGCGCCAGCTCGCGGAGGGTCTGGTGCAGAAAGAGCTGTTGCAGCGTGAGCCGGAACCCGCGCGCGCGGGCGGCGGCGAGCACCCGCAGGCTCAAGATCGAGTCGCCCCCGAGAGCGAAGAAGTTGTCGCCGCGGCCCACCCGCGCGACCCCCAGCGCCGCCTCCCAGACCTCCGCCAGCGCTTGCTCCACCGCTCCCTCGGGCGGCGCGAACGGCTCGCCCGGGTCGCGCCTCGCCGCCTCGGGCTCCGGCAGCGACCGCAGGTCCACCTTGCCGTGGGCGGTCAGCGGCAGCGCCGGCAGCCAGACGAACAGCGCCGGCACCATGTAGTCGGGCAGCTGCCGGCTCACGAAGGCGCGCAGCGCTTCGATCCCCACGCCCTCCTCGCCGACGAGGTAGGCGACGAGCCGGAGCCATCCGTCCTGGCGCGTGCGGGCCACCACCACCGCCCGGCGCACCGCGGGGTGCCGTCCGAGCGCCGCCTCGACCTCGCCGGGCTCGATGCGGAATCCCCGGATCTTGACCTGGCTGTCGATGCGGCCCAGGTAGTCGATGTCGCCGTCCGGCCGATACCGCGCCAGGTCGCCGCTGCGATAGAGCCGGGCGCCCGGCTCTCCCATCGCCACCGCGAAGGGGTCCGGGACGAACCGCTCGGCCGTCAGCTCCGGCCGCGCCAGGTAGCCGCGGGCGAGGCCGGCGCCGCCGACGTGGATCTCCGCCGCCACGCCGAGGGGGGCAGGGTTGCCGAAGCCGTCCAGGAGATGCAGCCGCAGGTCCGGGATCGGCACGCCGAGGGGGCTGCGGTGGGCTTGCCGCAGGTCGGCGATCGACACCGGCCGGTAGGTGACGTGCACCGTCGTCTCGGTGATGCCGTACATGTTGATCAGCCGCGGCGCGGCGTCGCCGTGGCGCGCGAACCAGGGCCCGAGCGCGGCCAGCTCGAGGGCCTCGCCCCCGAAGATCACCCGGCGCAGGGCGAGACCCCGAGGGAGCCTCGTCCTCGCCTCCTCGGCTTCCGCGAGACCGCGAAATGCCGCGGGCGTTTGGTTGAGGACGGTGACGCCCTGCCGGAGGAGCAGCTCCCAGAAGAGCTCCGGCGAGCGGCTCACCGGGTAGGGGACGATCACCAGCCGGCCGCCATGGAGCAACGCCCCCCAGATCTCCCACACCGAGAAGTCGAAGGCGCAGGAGTGGAAGAGAGTCCAGACGTCGCCGGGACCGAAGCCGAACCAGGGCGCCGCGGCCGAGAACAGCCGCACCACGTTGGCGTGGGGGACCAGGACCCCTTTCGGACGCCCGGTGGAGCCCGAGGTGTAGATGACGTAGGCGGTATTGGACGGCAGGGCGCTGGGCGGGAGCGGCCCGTCACCCTCAGCGGCGATAGCTTCCCAGCCGGTGTCGAGGTGAAGGGTGCGCGCCGCCGGCGGCAGCCGTGCGGGCTCGGCCGCGGCAGGCGAGGGCAGGGATCTGTCGCCGCTCTCGGTCAGCAGCAGCGGCTCCGGGACGCCGGCCCACGCATCCTCGAGGATGAGCCGCAGGCGCTCGGCGGGATCGCTCGGGCTCAAGGGCACGTACGCGCCGCCGGCCTTGAGGATCCCCAGCAATCCCAAAAGCAGCAAGGGTGAGCGTCCGACGCGGATCCCCACCCGGACCTCCGGTCCGACGCCGAGCCGCCGCAGGTGGCGCGCGAGCTGGTTGGCGCGGCGGTCGAGCTCGCCGTAGGTCAAGGCTTCGCCGTCGCCGGCGACCGCGACCGCCTCGGGCGCCCGCCGGACGCGCTCGGCGAACAGCTCGTGGAGGCAGCAGAGCGGCGGCGGCATCGGCACCGGCTGGCACCACTCACGAAGGAGCTGGAAGCGCTCGGGCTCGGTCAGCAGGGGCAGCTCGGAGAGCCGCGGGCCGTCTCCCGCACCGGCGCCCGCGCTCGCCGCGACGGCGGCGAGCAGCACCCGGTAGTGGCCGAGCAGCCGCAGCATGGTGGGCGGATCGAAGAGATCGGAGCTGTACTCGTGGTGGACGGCCATGCCGCCAGGCGCGGGACCGCTCGCGGTGCGCTCGCGCACCGGACGCACCACCAGCGTCAGGTCGAACTTGGAGGAGCGGTTGTGCAGCTCGCCGGGCGCGAGCGTCAGCCCGGGCAGCTCGACCGTGGGGAACCTGGCGTCATGGAAGGCGAAATGCGCCTGCCCGAGCGGCGCCCAGCTCAGCGTCCGCGGAGCCGCCAGGGCATCGACCACCCGGTCGAAGGGGGTATCCTGGTGGGCGTAAGCGCCCAGGCAGGTCTCACGGACCCGCAGCACCAGCTGGCGCAGGCTTGGGTCGCGCCCGAGATCGATGCGCAACGCCAGGGTATTGATGACCATGCCCAACATGCCTTCCATCTCGCGCTGGCGGCGGTTGGCGATGCTGGTCGAGACCACCACGTCGGACTGGCCGGACCAGCGGTGCAGCACGGACGCGAAGGCTGCCAGCATGGTCATGAACAGGGTGGCGCCCAGGCGCCGGCCGAGCGCCGCGAGCTGCTGCGCCAGGGCGGCCTCGAGCGCCACCTCGTGCGCCCTGCCGCGGGCGCTCAAAACCGCCGGCCGGGGCCGGTCGGTGGGCAGCGCGAGCAGCGGCGGCGCGCCGGCAAGCTGGGCACGCCAGTAGGCGAGCTGCCGCTCGAGGATCTCGCCCCGGAGCCAGTCGCGCTGCCAGCAGGCGTAGTCGGCGTACTGGATGGATAGCTCGGGCAGCCGTGACGGCCGGTTCTGGGTGCGAGCGGCATAGAGCTCGAGCAGGTCCCCCAGCAGCACCGCCTCGGCCCAGCCGTCGTGGACCAGGTGGTGCTCGGTCTGGATGACCACGTGCTCGTCGCCGCGGGAACGGGCGAGGGCGGCCCTCAGCAGCGGCCCGCGCGCCAGGTCGAAGCGGCGCCGGCCGTCGGCGACGATCAGGCGCTCGAGCTCGCGCTGGCGGCACGGCGGGGCAAGGGCCCGGAGGTCGAGCAGCGGCAGCCGGGACCAGGCCGCGGGAGCCTCGGGATGGATGCGCTGCACCGGCCGGCCATCCACCGCGGGGAAGCAGGTGCGCAGGATCTCGTGACGCGCGAGCAGCTCCCGGTAGGCCCAGGCCAGGGCCGGCACGTCGAGGCGGCCGGCGATCCAGACCGCACGTGGCACGTGGTAGGCGGCGCTCTCCGGATCGAGCTGGGCAAGGAACCAGATGCGCTCCTGCGCGAACGACACCGGCAGGTCGCCGCCGCGGGGTGCGCAACGCAGGGGTGGCACCTGGCCGGCGCCCGCCGACTCCAAGCGCACGGCCAGCTCCGCCACGGTGGGCGCCTCGAAGAAGGCACGCAGTGAAACCTCCACCCCGAAGGCATCCTGCAGCCGCGCGGCGATCTGCGCCGCCACCAGCGATTGCCCTCCCAACGCGAAGAAATTGTCGTGGACGCCCACCCGCTCGACGCCCAGCACCTCCTCCCAGATCCCTGCCGTCAGCTCCTCGGCGGCGGTGCGCGGTGCGGCCCGCTCCGGCGGTTCCGGCACGCTCTCGGGGGCCGGCAGCGCCCGGCGGTCCACCTTGCCGCTGGCGGTGCGCGGCAGGGCGTCGAGGAACACGAACGTCGCCGGCACCATGTACGCCGGCAGCGCGCGCTCGGCAAAGGCGCGCAGCTCGGCGGGCGCCGGAGGCTTGCCGGCCGGCACCACCCAGGCGAGCAGCCGCTCGCGGCCGCCCGGCCCCCGCACCGCGGCGGCGGCGGCCGAAACCCGCGGGTGGCGGAACAGCACCGCCTCGATCTCCTCGAGCTCGACGCGATAGCCGCGCAGCTTGACCTGGTGGTCGATGCGGCCGAGGAAGGCGATCTCGCCGTCCGGCGTGTGGCGGACGAGGTCGCCGGTGCGGTAGAGCCTGCCTCCCGGCCGGGCGCCGAAGCGGTCGGGGACGAACCTGGCGGCGGTCAGCGCCGGATGGCCGAGGTAGCCGCGCGCCACGCCGTCGCCACCGATCGCGAGCTCGCCGGGTACGCCGATGGGGACCGGCTCGCCCGACCGGTCCAGGACGTAGGTGTGGTTGTCGGCGGAAGGGCGCCCGATGGGCACCACGCCCGCCGGCGCGTGCCTGCCACCGCGCCGCACCTCGTGGAGGCAGCTGTTGACCGAGACCTCGGTCGGGCCATAGCCGTTGAACAGCCGGCAGCGCTCGCCGATCGCCGCGGTCAGGCGCTCGACGGTGCCGCGTTCGAGCGCTTCGCCCCCGAGGTGCAGGATGGCAAGGCCGGAGAGATCGGCGCCGCCGGCGGCGAGCTCGCGGCAGAAGGTGGGTGTGGTGTGCAGGGCATCGATGCCGAGCGCGCCGATCGCCGCGGCGTAGCGGGCGATCTCGCCGCGCGGCGCGTCGAGGCAGACGAGGGTGCCGCCGGCGAGCAGGGTGGTGAGGATCTCGAAGACGCCGAAGTCGAAGCTGTAGGAGAGGTTCTGTAGCACGCGCGTGCGCTCGCCCAGGCCGAGACGGCCGCAGCCCCAGAGCAGGACCGGCAGGACGTTGCGGTGCGACACCGCGACGCCCTTCGGCCTGCCGGTGCTCCCCGAGGTGTAGATCACGTAAGCCAGGTTCCGCGGCGACGAGCGGACCGCGGCCGGCGGCGCCGTCTCCGCCTCCGGTGCCGGCGCGCCGGCGGCGTCGTCGAGCAGCAGCCGCGGCACCGCGGCCGGCAGGCGAACGGCGAGATTGGCCTGCGTCACCACCAGCCGGGCCCCGGCATCGGCGAGCGCGAAGGCCAGACGGTCGGGTGGATGCGAGGAGTCGAGAGGCAGGAACGCCCCGCCCGCCTTGAGAATGGCGAGCAGGCCGGCCACCGCCGCCGCGGCCGGCTCCACGCAGAGGCCAACGACCGCCTCGGGGCCGACGCCCTGGGCGGCGAGCCGGCGCGCCAGGCGGCTCGCCTCGGCATCGAGCTCCGCGTAGGTCAGGGACCTTCCGCCGGCGACCATGGCCACGGCGGCGGGCCGCGCCGCCGCCTGGCGCTCGAAGAGGCGATGAACGAGGTCGTCCGGCGGCCAGCGGTCGCCGGCAGACGACCACTCGGCGAGCAGCTGGTGGCGCTCCTCCGCGGTGAGCAGCGGCAGCTCGGCGACGGGCCGGGCGGGGTCGGCGGCGAGCCCGGCCGCCGGGAGGTCGACGGCCCGGAACGGATCGCGCGGGTCGGGGCAGATCGCCGCGGCGAGCGCCGCCGCGCGTTCCTGCACGAGCCCGGCATCGGGACCGTAGCACAGGACGGCGCGAACCTGCGGGTCGGGGTGCCGCAGGAACGCCGCGACGCGCGCCCCCGCCAGCTTCATGGCGCGGTCGGCGGCGCAGCGGCCGCCTTTTTCGCTTGGCGCTGCATAAACAGGGTCAGGCGGGCGACGATTTCCTGTTTGATCTCGTCGGCCGCGCGCCGGTCGGCGTCCTGTTGCGCCACGACCGTCGAATATTCGTTCGCCTGGATGTCAAAGGATTCGATGACGTGAACCGTGCCGGTCTGCAGCGTCT
>DATKFK010000171.1:0-3567 GCA_035544375.1 Thermoanaerobaculia bacterium | reverse complement strand
GCCGAATCGATCTGGCGCGGTGTCGGCGACCGGTTCGGCCTCGCGAAGGTCCTCCACCAGATCGGGCGGGCGCGGCGCTACCTGGGCGACACGCGCGGCGCGCTCGCGGCGTTCGCGGAGTCGGCGGCCCTGAGCCGGGCGACCGGGCAGGCGTGCAGCGAAGCGTTGACCCTGTACGCCGAGGCCCGGCTCGAGGACGACACCGGCGACCTGCCCGCCGCGCTCGCGGACTACGGCACGGCGCTCGCGATCTTCAAGGCCCAGGACGACCGCCTGGGCGAGGCCCTGGTCCTCGACGCCCTGGGAGGCATCCGGCAGCGGCAGGGGCGGGCGGCCGACGCCCTGGATGCCTTCACCAGGGCCCTGGCGCTCGCCCGCGGCCTGGACAACGCGAACCTCGAGGCGGAGGCGCTCGACCACCTGGGCGCTCTTCGTGCCCGTCTGGGACAGCTCTACCCGGCCGTCGATGCTTTCGCCGAGGCCGTGGAGCGCTACCGGGCCGCCGGCAATCCGGCGAGCGAGGGCCTGGCGAGGGCGGACCTGGGTGAGCTGCTCGTCGATCTTGGCGAGGCGGACGAAGGTGGGCGGCTGCTCGATGACGCTGTCGGCCTGCTGCGCGACCCGCGCGACCAGGCGCGCGTCCGCCTGCTCCTCGCCCGCCTCGCCGGCCAGCGCGGCGACGCGGCCGGGGCCCTTGCGCTCGCCGGCGAGGCGCTTTCGGCCAGCCGCGCCATGGAGCACCCGGAAGGCGAGGCGAAGGCACTGTCCGTGCTGGGCTTCCTGCACCTGGGACGGGGAGAGCCCGCGGCCGCCCGCGACGAGCTCGGGCGATCGCTCGCGCTGGCCGAGCGGGTCGGGAGCCTGGCCGCGCAGGCCGAGGCGCTGCGCGGGCTGGGACAGGCCGCCGCCGCCCTGGGCGACCTCGCCGCCTCGGACGGCTCCTTCGGCCGGGCGCTCGCCATCGCCCGCCAGCTGAAGGACACCGGCGCGGAGACCTGCATCCTCGAGGAGATGGCGCGTGCGCGCCGGGCGCGCGGCGACCTGGACGGGGCGAGAGAGGCAATCGAGAGCGCCCTCGCCGGGATCGAGTCGCTCCATGCGCGGGTCGCGGGCGACCACCTGCGGGTCTCCCATCTCGCGGCGCAACGCGAGGCCTACGAGATCGAGGTGGACGTGCTCGAGCGGCTCGATCGCGCCCGGCCTGCGGCCGGCCTGGCGGCGCGCGCCTTCGAGACCGCGGAGCGGGCGCGAGCGCGCGGCATGCTCGACTTCCTGATGCAGGCGCGCGTCGACCTGCGGGAGGGCAACCCGGAGCTGGCGCGCGAGGAGGAGCGCCTGCGGCTGGAGCTCAACGCCCGTTCCGCCCGGCGAGCCGAGCTCCTGGCCGAGCCGGGCAAGGCGGCCGAGGCCGCGGCGCTCGACAGCCAGATCGCCGGCCTCGCCGCCAGCTACGAGATCGCGGAGGCGCGGCTGGCGGCGAGCAGCCCCGGCTATGCCGGGCTGGGGCAGCCCGAGGTGCGGCTGGCCGAGCTGCAGCGCGAGGTGCTGGACGGGGACACGGTGCTGCTCGAGTACTTTCTCGCCGAGCCGCGCAGCTACCTGTGGGAGGTGACGTCCGGGTCGCTCCGCAGCTTCGAGCTGCCCGGCCGCGAGCGGATCGAGGCGCTGGCGCGGCGGGTGCACGAGGAGATGGGGCAGCCCGGCGCCGGCGACGGGGCGGCGGCGCGCCGCGACGCCGAGGAGCTGTCCCGGCTGCTGCTCGCGCCGGTCGCCGCCGAGCTGGGTGGGCGGCGTGTCGCGGTGGTGCCGGATGGCGCGCTCCTCTACGTGCCGTTTGCCGCGCTGCCGGTACCGGCGTCCGGAGCGGCAGGAGAGCGCGGCGGTGCGGCCGAGCCGCTCGTCGTCGGGCACGAGGTGGTGCACCTGCCGTCGGCCGCGGTGGTGCGGGAGCTTCGGCGCGGCCGGGAGAGCCGGCCGCGCGCGCCGGCGACCCTGGCGCTGCTCGCCGACCCGGTGTTCGGGCGGGACGACCCGCGGGTGCGTGCCGGGCGGATGCCCGCCACGGCCGCCAGTAGACCGAGTGGCGCGGCCAGCCCGGCGGCGGTCTTGCCGGCGGCGAGCGGACCGCAGCCGACCGGGCAGCGGCCGGACACGCTGCCAGCCGCCAGGAAGGCGCCGGGCGGGAGCTTCGTCCGCCTGCCGTGGACCCGGCGCGAGGCGGAGGTGATTGCCGCGGCGGCGCACGGCCGGGACGTCCTCGTGGCGCTCGATTTCGCCGCCAACCGTACGCTCGCGACCGGCGGCGGCCTCGCGCGCTTCCGGCTGGTGCACTTCGCCACGCACGGTGTGCTCGACACGCGGCGCCCCGAGCTGTCCGGCCTGGTGCTCTCCCAGGTCGACGAGCAGGGCGGGGCGCGCGACGGCTTCCTGCGTCTCGACGACGTCTACCACCTCGAGCTCGACGCCGACCTGGTCGTCCTCTCCGGCTGCGAGACGGCGCTTGGCGAGACGCTGCGCGGGGAAGGGATCGTGGGCCTCACACGCGGCTTCTTCCATGCCGGGGCGTCCCAGGTCCTGGCGAGCCTCTGGCCGGTCCGCGACCGCGCCACCGCCGAGCTGATGCAGCGCTTCTACCGCGCCATGCTCCACGATCGGCTCCCTCCGGCTGCCGCCCTGCGGCAGGCGCAGGCCGCGCTCCGGCAGGAGCAGCCCTGGCGCGAGCCGTACTTCTGGGCCGGGTTCGTCCTGGAAGGCGACTGGCAGGTCCCCGCACCGTGAGCTGTCCGGCGCGTGCGGCAAGCCCGGCGCTTCCGGCGCGGCAAGCGGCGGTGGCCGCGAGGTGAAATTCTCAGCCGTGTGGCAACACCTATCGGATGAAGGGGTGGCGGCGCCCGCAGGGCTCCGGGCGGGCGCGGCGGTACCCGGCGAGCGACCATGGGAAGCCTCCTGGCATTCAGCGGACCGCGGCAGCGGGCGCGCGGCTGCCCACCCGGGCCGCGGGGTGCCGTGACGGAGGCCGGGCCTGCGCCGGGCGACCTCGCGCCGAGGATTGCAGCGGGCGACCGCGGTGCCGAGGAGGAGCTCGTCGCGCGCTACGGCGAGGGCCTGGCCTTCCTCCTGCGCCGCTTCACGCGTGACCGCGAGACGGCCGACGACCTCTACCAGGAGACCTTCAGACGGGCGCTCGAGAAGCTTCGGCGCGGCGAGCTGCGCGACCCGGCGAGCCTGCCCTCGTTCCTGCGCGGCCTGGCGCGCAACCTCAGCATCGACCACTACCGCGGCCGGGCGCGGCGGAGCGGGCGGGAGCGGCCGCTCGACGAGGCGAGCGAGCCGCCGGATGAACGGACGGGCCAGCTCGGCAGCCTGTTGCGCGAGGAAAGGATTGCCCTGGTGCGCCGGCTGGTGGGCGAGGTGCCTCGCCGGCGGGACCGCGAGGTCCTGCTGCGCTTCTACCTCGAGGAAGAGGACAAGCAGCGCATCCAGTCGGATCTCGGGCTCTCGGGCGCCGAGCTCAACCTGGTGCTCTTCCGGGCGCGGCGCCGCTGCCAGGCCCTGTTCGAGGAGGCG
>DATKFK010000170.1:0-3626 GCA_035544375.1 Thermoanaerobaculia bacterium | reverse complement strand
GATCCGGCCCGCCGGGTTGCGGGAGCTGATGCCGGCGAAGTAGTCGGCCTTCCCCTGCTCGCCGAACGCGTCCCAAGCGCCGGTGTCGATCACTCCGGGAGAGATCGCGTTGACCCGGATCGGCGCCAGTTCCAGGGCGAGGGAGCGGGCCAGGGTGTCGGCGGCGGCGTTGGTGATCGCCACGGCCATGGTACCAACGGCGATTTTGGCCGCGGCGGCGCCAGAGAAGATGACGAACGAGCCGCCCTTGCCGCCGTTGCCGCTCTTGCTGCCCTTGCCGCCTAGCCACCTCCCCGCGCCTGGCCGCCGCCTCTTCGCGCCTGGCCGCCGGCGGCCTCGGGGGTTCTGGCCAGCTCAGACAGCCGGCTGAGGGTGTCTCCCCGTCGGCCGGCCAGGACGCGCGCGTCCGGCAGGGCCTCCCGGATCTGCCTGGCTTCCCTGGCGGCGAGCCTGGCCGCGTTTACGGTGGCCGTCGAAAGGACGATACGGGGATCAACTCGCGGGCGAACAGGCCCGCCGCCGCCATTCCTCAGGGCAGCGACCGCCGCGGCGACCAAACTTAAGTGGTACGTGGTGACCGTGAGGGCGATGCGCGGGCTGGTATGCGGCACCGGGCGTAGGCTGCGGTCCAATCGACAAGGATTTCGCTTTTCATGTGGATTCCGCATCTTATTAGCTGCGGAATCCACATGATCATGGACCGAGCCGCCGGCTACCGCGACAATCCGGACGAAACGGGCACGCGCGCGCTCGGCGCGAGGGCGCACACGCGCGTTCGGCGCGAGGCGGGAGTACCCGGGCGGGTCAGCGGATGAGTTGCAGGGCTAGCAGTGCGAGCGCCAGCGCGCCGAAGAGGAGGAAGGCCGTGACGCCTGACGCATCGCGCCTGCCCGGGGCGGCGAGGCGGACGAGGTACAGGGCGCAGACGGCGGTGGTGGTCGCCGCGCCGGCGATGCCTGCCGGCCGGAACGCCAGGCCGACGGCGATGAGGACGGCGGCGGCGAGTTTCACCGGGGCGAATACGCGCCTGGCGGTGCCGGGTGAGAAGCCGGTGAACTTGCTGAACAGCGGCATCGTGCGGCCGGTCCACAGGTTGATCGGCGCCATGATGAACTCGGCGATGAGCAGCAGGGATACGATCCAGATCGCGATGATCATGCCGGCTGCCCGCCCATCGCGCGCAGGCCGGCGTCGACGAACCTGATCATCCAGGCGAAGCTCTCTTCCGGGTCGTTGCCCCACTGGAACGCGTTGGCCGACTGCAGCAGCGCGAACCCGTGGATAACGCAGCGGAGCGTGCGGATGGCGTGGTCCGTCTGCCCTGGCGCGACGCCGTACCCGAAGAGCACGGCGCCGATGGACCTGATGACGCGGACACTGGCCGCGAGCAGCGGGTCATCTTGACCGTGGAACTCCGCGCCCACGGTCGCACTGTACCTGCCTGGGTGCTCCGCGACGTACCGGCGCATCGCGCCGAACATCGCGGCGAGCGCCTCGGAGCCCGATTTACCCTGCAAGGCGTCGCGAAGCGTCTCGCCAAGCTCGGTCATCGCCAGTGCCGCGACCCGGTGCTGCAGGTCGCCGAGGCTCGCGACGTGCTTGTACAGCGCGGGCGGCTTGACGCCGAGCCGTTCGGCGAGCGAGGCCAGGCTGACCGCGCCGATGCCGGCTTCGTCCGCCATGACCGCCGCGGCGGTCACCACCTCCGCGGTATTGAGGCCAACCCGAGGCACCGGCATCCCTCCAACACTGCGAGCACTTAGTTACGATCAATACCCAAAAGGTTAATGATGATAACTTTGCTCGTCAAGCGCCTCCCGCGGCGCCCCACGGCGCTCGGCCAAGAGCGCCGCCTAGCGGGCCCGGCGGACGGCGGGCGCGAGCCGTTCCAGCAGCTCGATACCGGTCATCAGGTCGCGGTCGGCGGCGCCGGATTGCATGAGTATCACGTGGTCCGCGCCGGCTGCCAGGTGCGCGGCGACCGCGGCGGCGATCGAGTCTGCGTCCCCGTGGGCGACGAGCGCGCCGAGGAGGTCGTCGGTCAGCCAGGCGATCTGCTGCTCCGAATAGCCGAGCCCGGCGATTGCCGCGGCGTACCACGGACGGCCGAGCGAGGCCGCGGCCGCCTGCCTGGCCTGCGCCCGCGCCGCTTCCACGTCGTCGGTGTCGAGGATAGTAGGCAGCGCCACGACGAGCAGCTTGGCGGGGCCGAGCGCCGCCCTCGCCCGCGCGGTGAACCGCGGCGGCAGTCCGGCGGGCAGCGCGCCGTCGGCCAGTTCGCCTGCCAGCGCCATCATCTTCTGCCCGTTCGCGGCGACGATCCTGGGATAGGTCGCGGCCGGCGCGGGGGTCATGGTCGGAGCGGCCATTCGCTCCAGGTAGTCGCGCATCGAGGCCAGCGGGCTGCCGAACTCCCGGCCGACGGCGGCCGCCTGCTGCGGGTAGCCGGACCCGAGTCCGAGGACGAGCCGCTCCGGATAGGCCTCGGACAGCAGGGCGGCCGCGGCGTGCGCGGTCTGCGGCGCCCTGGCCCAGATGTTGGCGATGCCGGTACCGAACGTCAGCCGCTCGGTGGCGGCAAGCAGCAGGGCCAGCTGCACCATGGGATCCTTGCCACCGACGGTCTCGTTGGTCCAGGCGGCCGGGTAGCCGGCCCGCTCAAGCCGGCGGGCGGCCTCGCGCTGCAGGTCGATCGGCGGCGCGCCGGCGAAAGGGATCGGCAGGTACGCGCCGACCGGCCCGAGTGACCGCCTGGCTGTCTCGACAACACTCGTGGATGCCATGGCCTCACCGTATGAGCCGGGCCACTGCCCGGTCCATTGCCTGTTTCGCATGACGCATTTCGATCCGCGCATCATCGCAGCTCACTGCGGTCTTATGCGAACAAACCGAAGGCTCGTCGAGGCCGGCGAGATCTTACGGTTGCCGAGCCAGGCCGGCGTACCGGCAACGGCCCCTGGCGGCTGCGGAAGTAACCTAGCCGTAGCCAGGAACCGGGAAGACCCTGAGGAGACGAGAACGACATGACCGCCCAAGCGACTGCGCAGATCGGCGTTACGGGACTTGGCGTGATGGGCCGAAATCTTGCCCGCAACTTTGCCAGGCACGGCTACGCGACGGCGCTGCACAACCGGACCACCGCCAGGACCGACGCCATCATGGCAGAGTTCGGTCACGAGGGCACCTTCGTCCCCGCCCACACGGCGGAAGAGTTCGTCGCCAGCCTGGAGCGCCCGCGCCGCCTGGTGATCATGGTGAACGCCGGCGCGGCGACCGACGCGGTGATCGAGGAGTTCGCACCGCTGCTTGAGTCCGGCGACATGATCATCGACGGCGGCAACGCGCACTTCATCGACACCCGCCGCCGTGAGGCCGCCCTGCGGGACCGGGGCATCCACTTCGTCGGCATGGGCGTGTCCGGCGGCGAGGAGGGCGCGCTCAACGGCCCGTCGATCATGCCTGGCGGCTCGACCGAATCGTGGCAAGCCCTCGGTCCCATGCTCGAGGCGATCGCGGCGAAGGTCGACGGCGTGCCCTGCACGACGCACGTGGGCCCGGACGGGGCCGGGCATTTCGTGAAGATGGTGCACAACGGCATTGAGTACGCCGACATGCAGCTCATCGCC
>DATKFK010000169.1:0-2294 GCA_035544375.1 Thermoanaerobaculia bacterium | reverse complement strand
CGGGAGGCTAGGGCACTGGTGTCCCGAGAGTTGCACGCCCACCGCGGGCTGCTGCAGCGATTCACCGCCCAGGCGCTGCGCAGCCGGGTGGTGATCGTCGCCCTGCTGGCGGTGTTCGTGAGCGCCGGCATCGCCGCCTTCCGCAACCTGCCGGTCGAGGCCTACCCCGACGTCACCAACGTCCAGGTCCAGATCATCACGCTGTTCCCGGGCCACGCCGCCGAAGAGGTCGAGCAGCTGGTGACGGTGCCGGTCGAGAACGAGATGAACGGCATCCCCAAGCGCGCCTCGATGCGCTCGATCTCGCTGTTCGGCCTGTCGGTGGTGACGCTGGTGTTCGAGGACGACGCCGATCCGGTGTACGTGCGCAACCAGGCCTTCGAGCGCCTGCAGGCGGTCACGATGCCGGCCGGCGCACAGCCGGCGCTGTCGCCGGACTCGACACCGGTCGGCGAGATCTATCGCTACACGCTGCGCGGCCCCAAGGGCTTCTCGCTGCTCGAGCTCAAGGCGCTCGAGGACTGGGTGGTCGAGCGCCGCCTGCGCACCGTCCCGGGAGTGGTCGACGTGGTGGGCTTCGGCGGCCCCACCAAGCAGTACCAGGTGCTGGTCGACCCGCTGAAGCTCAAGTCGTACGGCATCACCCTGAAGGCGGTGTTCGACGCCCTGGCCAACGGCAACCGCAACGCCGGCGGCGCCTACATCGAGCACGGCAGCGAGATCTACGTGGTGCGCGGCCTCGGCATGGTGCAGAGCCTCGACGACATCGGGGCGATCGCGGTGACCGCGCGCGCCGGCACGCCGATCCTGATCCGCGACGTCGGCCGGGTGTCGTTCGGGCCGGCGATCCGCCTGGGGCGGGTGGGCAAGCTGGTGGCGAGGGACGCTGCCGGCCGGCGTCACCCGGACGAGGACGACGTGGTGCAGGGCATCGTGCTGCTGCGCAAGGGCGAGAACGCTCTGGCGGTGCTCGAGCAGGTGCGCGCCGAGGTCGGCGAGATCAACCGCGAGCTGCCGGCCGGCGTGCAGCTCGTGCCGCACTACGACCGCACCGAGCTGATCGACCGCACGCTGCTGACGGTGCGCAAGAACATGGGCGAGGGCATCGCCCTGGTGCTGCTGGTGCTGGTGGTGTTCCTTGGGCTGGGCAACTGGCGCTCGGCGCTGATCGTGGCATCGGTCGTGCCGCTGTCGCTGCTCGGCGCCTTCCTGCTGCTCGACCTGACCGGCATCCCGGCCAACCTGATCTCGATGGGCGCCATCGACTTCGGCATCATCGTCGACTCGGCGGTGGTGGTGGCGGAAAACCTCCTGCGCATCATCGAGCGGCGCGGGGCCAGCCTGCGCTCGATCGGCGACGCGATCCAGCAGTCGGTCGGCCAGATGGGCAGGCCGATCCTGTTTTCCAAGACGATCCTGCTCACCGCCTTCATCCCGCTCTACACGCTGCAGCGGGTGGAGGGGAAGATCTTCCGGCCGATGGCGCTCACCCTGACATTTGCGCTCATCGCCGGCACCTTGCTGGCGCTGTTCGTGGTGCCGACGCTGCTCACCTTCGCGGTCAACCTGAAGCGCCAGCTCCGGGCGGCGCCGTCGCGCCTGGTCGAGCGCCTGCAGGCGGTCTACCGGCCGGCGCTCGACTTCACGCTGCGGCGGCGGGCGCCGGTGCTGGCCCTGGCGCTGGCGTCGCTCGTCGTCGCCTGGCTGGTGGGGGCGAACCTGGGCTCGGAGTTCCTGCCCAAGCTCGACGAAGGCGCATTGTGGGTGCGCATCACCATGCCGGGATCGATCTCGCCCACCGAGGCCGACCGCGTCACCACCCAGGCGCGCACCATCCTGGCGAGCTTTCCCGAGGTCAAGACGGTGGTGTCGCAGCTCGGCCGCCCGGACGACGGCACCGACGTCAACGGCTTCGACACCGTCGAGATCTTCGCCGACCTCATCCCGCGCGAGCGCTGGGCGACGGCGCACGACCGCGAGGGCCTCTCGGACGCCATCCGCGCTCGCATGCTGCGCATCCCGGGCATCGACCTGACCGTGTCGCAGGTGATCGAGGACAACGTCAACGAGGCGGTGTCGGGCGTCAAGTCGGAGCTGTCGGTGAAGATCTTCGGCCACGATCCGGTTCAGCTGCAGGCGCTGGCCGACCAGGCGGCGGAGGTGTTGAAGAGGGTGCCGGGGGCGGCGGACGTGGCCGCCGAGCGCCTGGCCGGCCAACCCCAGGTGCAGATCGTCGTCGACCGCCAGGCGGTGGCGCGCTCGGGGCTCACCGTCGACGACGTGCAATCGGTGAT
>DATKFK010000168.1:0-3495 GCA_035544375.1 Thermoanaerobaculia bacterium | reverse complement strand
CAGTAGCCGCAATCCTCTGGACAGCCGCCGGTCTTGATCGACAGCAGCGTGCAGAGCTGGACCCGGGTGGGATCGTGATGGCGCCGATGCGCCAGCTGGGCGCGGAACACCAACTCCGTCAGCGGCAGGTCATGGATGGCTGCGATCTCGCCGTCGCTCCAGTCGTGGCGCAGGCCGGCGCGGGGGCCGGCATGCGGGTCGGCGGGAGGGTCGGCATGCGGGCCGGCGGGAGGCGCAAGCGTCTCGACGGGATTGGTCAGGTCCACCGCCGAAAGGATAGGCGCAAAGCCGAGCCAGGGGCAAGCCGCCGCCGAGCCCGCCGCGGGTCGAGGCGGGTGCCGGGTGCCTCTGCTAGCATCCTCCGGAAATGAAACCGCTCGCGGCAACGATCCTTGGCACCGCCCTGGTCCTCCGGTTGGGCATCGGTGCAGGCGCCGGCATCGGCATCGACGCCTCCGGCGCAGGGGCCGGCTCGCCGGATCAGCCGGCGGCTTCGCCCCGCGAACCCAGATGGGAAGAGGTCAGCCACACTGCCAAATTGGCGCACGACGCCAAGGACTTCCAGGGCTATCGCGCGCAGGCCGGGCGCCTGTACGACCTCTTGTCGGGGCATCCGGACACGGTCCTGGGGATCGCCAAGGCAGAGGCCCTGCTTGGCCACGCGGCCGCGGCCCTCGATTGGTTGGACGCCTACGCGGCCATGGGTCTGGTCAAGGACCTCGTGGACCAGCCCGACCTCACCAGCCTGCGCCAGGCCCCCGGTTTCGCCGCCGTGCTCGCCCGGATCGAGGCCAACAAGCGGCCGCGGTCCCGGTCGGCGCGTGCCTTCACCCTCGGCGATCCGGACCTGCTCACGGAAGACATCGCCTACGATCCCGCGGCGCGCCGGTTCTTCGTCAGCAGCATCCGCGAGGCCAAGATCGTCGTCATCGACCCGCGCGACGGGGCCGGCCGCGACTTCGTTCCGGCCGGCCGCGACGGCGTCTGGGGGATGATGGCGCTGGCGGTCGACGCACGGCGCGGCGTGCTGTGGGCCACCACGGCCGCCTTGCCCCAGACCCAGGGATACCGTGCCGCCGACCAGGGGCACACGGCGGTGCTGCGGTACGACCTGGCCACCGGCAGGCTGCAGAAGCGCTACGATCTTGCGCTGCCGCCCACGACGCGGCCCGCCCCCGCCGGCGCCGCGGCCGGGTTCGTGGCCGTGCCGCCCGAGGAGCGCCAGCGCGTCCTCGGCGACATGACCGTGGCGGCGAACGGCGACCTCTTCGTCTCGGAGGCCGTCACCGGCGCCGTGTACACCATCCGCCGCGACCGCGATTCTCTCGACGTCCTCGTGGCGCCGGGCACCTTCATCTCCCCCCAGACCCCCGCCGCCACGCCCGACGGCCGGCGGCTCCTGGTGGCCGACTACGTTCACGGCATCGGAATCGTCGACCTGGCGACCCATGCGGTCTCATGGCTGGCTCATCGGCGGGAGGTCGCGGTCAACGGCATCGACGGCTTGTACCTGTACGGAGACTCCCTGCTGGCGGTCCAGAACGGTACCGAGCCCAACCGCGTGGTGCGCTTCCATCTCGATCCTGCGTTGACCCGGGTCCTCCGCTGGGACATCCTGGACAGCAATTCCCCGGGTCTGGGAGCGCCGACCCACGGCACGGTCGTGGGCAAGGACTTCTTCTTCCTTGCCAACAGCGGCTGGGACCGGATGGCCGACGACGGCTCGCGGAAGCCCGGGCTCGCCCTCACCCCTGCCGAGGTGCGGCGGGTGGCGCTCTAGTGGCGCTCTAAGGGGCTCCGGGGTCCAATGGCCGCTGGTCGGCTGGCGCTGGCTGGTACTGGGCTGCACAGGAACTCAGGGGCTGGAGGCGGGTTTGGAGGTCACATGAGGAAGCAAGATGCTCGACGGTTCCCCGTGGCCTGGTTGGTCCTCCTGCTGGTGGGCGGTGCGGTGGCGTGTGCGCCCAGCGCTGAGGACTGCCGCGAGATCATGCCGGTCGACGTCGGGCCTGCGGTGCCCCATCCGACGCCCGCCGGCACTCGTGGCTGCAAGGCCACGAAGGAAGGGGTTTCGGTTCAGGTCGAGGCCGTGCGCCGCAACCTTGGCTGGGAGCGAGGCCGCATCTGGGTGGACGGCCTGGAAGCGCCCGAGGCCGACCTTCAGTCCGCCCTGGCCACCGCCCGTGCTCGTCACGCCGCCGCCGAGCTGGGGGCCAAGGCCGGCCAGGCCGTGAGGGGCCTGAAGGACGCCGCCAGGTCCTTCCGCGACAGCTTCCGGGGCCAGCAGCCCCAGAATCCCCAGGCGCCCCCGTCTCCTCCCCCGCCGCAGAACCCCTGAGCCTTTGGGCGGCAGGTGGGCGTAGGATGGGAAGGGACAGCCGGCGCCGGGCCGTTGACCGGCCGCGGGGCGGCACTTCCCGAGGAGGCACACCATGGATCGCGCCACCGCCCGCCTCTCGCCACCTCTCTCCGTGCCGGCGCTGCCGGCAGCCTCAACCATCGAATTCTGTTCGTCCCAGGCCACCGCCGTGGCCAATCAACCCGCCCCGCCCGAGCGCGAAGAGCACCCCGAAGGAGAAGACGAGGCACCTACGGCTAACAGATCGGATGAAATCGACGAAGTCGACGAAGCCTCCAGGGAGTCCTTCCCCGCCAGCGATCCCCCCGCCTTCACCCCTCTCCACATCGGCACCTGACCTTAGAGCCCAGGGTGGGCGTCGACGGCCCTACGCTTCCCCTTACTACCGAGCGAGATCGAGGAAATCGTCCACTGTCAGGCGAGCTTGCTTCAGGATGTGCGCCAACGTCGAGCGCTTCACAGGCCGGTGTGCCGGCACGATCAGCTTGAGCGTTTCTACGGGCAGGTGCTTCTGCAAGCGGATATGGCTCCCCCTCTGCCGTACGACCACCCAACCGTCTCGCTGTAGCGCCGCCACGATCCGGTGGTAGCCGAGCGACGGGACCTTACTCAGACTACGAGCTCCTCGATCCGGGAGCCTGAGCGTCCGGCCAGGTCGTCCTCCACAGGCTCAAGGTACAGCTCGACAGCCTCGCGGAGATTGGCCATCGCCTCCTCGGCGGTTTCACCTTCGCTGATGCAACCAGGGAGGGAAGGCACGTATGCGGTGAACCCTCCATCTTCGCTGGGCTCTAGAACCACTTTCAGGCGCACGCCCCAATTGTAGCCGAGACCCTGACTTACGGCCAGCTTGCGCCATTCCCCTGCTTCCACACGCCGAGGCCGGGATCGTTTATCTCTCCGCTCGACCCACGATTTCTGACGTCCGAGCGCTATCATGCGCGTTTCGACATATTGGGAAGGGGCTACAGGATGACTCTGAAGGAAGCGATCGAGCAATTCCTGTTCCACTGCCGTTACGAGAAGAACCTGAGCCCCAAGACCCTCAAGGCCTATTCTATCGACCTCCGCCAGGTCTCCGAGTTCCTGGAGGCCAACCTCCCGGCGACCCACCTCGAAGCCATCGACAAGGCCGC
>DATKFK010000167.1:0-21168 GCA_035544375.1 Thermoanaerobaculia bacterium | reverse complement strand
CGGCCAGGGACACCGGGTTGCCGTTGCCGGAAAGACCGCCGCCCTGGCTGGTGTGAAAGGGCACCTGCACCTTGAACCGCTGGTCGCCGGGCTGATCGTCGATGCACAGCGTCGCGGCGTCCGCCACGCACGCGCCGTTGCCGGTGCCGCCGCCCGGGTTGAGCCACTGGGAGACGCTCCTGTAGGTCACCGCGAAGGCGCCGTCCACGACGTTGTAATTGGTCGGGGCCGAGCACGGGAACTCGATGCCCACCTGGCTGCCGCAGGCGCCCAGCAGCTGGCCGACGACCAGGCCGGCGGCGTCGAGGTCCGGCGCCCCCGAGCTGCCGGGGAAGGTCGCCCCCTGCGCGGGCGCCGAATAGAGGAAGTCGGTGAGGTTGCCCCAGTCCCGGCCGTCGGCATCGGGCCCGCAGACATAGGCCGGCGAGACGGTGCGCGTGGTCGCGGAGTAGACCTGCGCCAGGGGATTGCCGCTGGGACAGTCCGGGCAGGGAAACGACAGCCGCGCGAGCGCCGCCCCGTCCGGAACCGCCGTGGTCGTCCAGCCCAGGAAGTAGCGGTTCCCCGGCACGGAACCCAGCTGCACGAAGGTGAAGTCCGATTCCAGGCTGCTGGCCAGAAGGGTCGCGCCGTTGCTCTGCGGCAGGCCGTCGAGCGGCGGCGCGGCGCCGTTGCACGAGCTGGTCTCGTCGTCCCAGAACACCTGCAGCGAGGAGGCCGCGTCCTGGGTCGAGAAGCAGTGGTTGGCAGTCAGCAGGTAGGGCGTCCCGTCGCCGGCCTTGTCGTTGAGCAGGCCCCCGCTGCACAGGTAGCCGCTGCCGTCCTTCATGAAGAACAGCTCGCCGACGGCATGGCGATAGGAGGCGATGATGCCGAGGGTCTTGGCGGTGACGCACGAGCCGTCGATGATGCAGGCGCTGTCGCCCGACGCGCTGACTCCCGCGCCTGCCGGCACGGCCGAGCCGATCAGCCCTCTCAGGTCGGTGAGACCTGTCCTACCCGGCTGCCCCGCGGCCCCGCTCGCCCCGCCCGCCGCCGCGGCCCCGGCCGCTCCCGCGCCGATCGCCGCGTCGGGCCGCACCATCTCGAGCACCTTGTCCAGGTCGAAGGCCGCGCCGGCCGCGGCGCCCGCGCCGCCGGTGCCGGCCGGCACCGCCACCTCGAGGGTGATCTCGGGCCCGCCGACGCTGGGCGTCCACAGATCGCCCTGCGGAGCGGTCAGCTCGCGCCCGAAGG
Source organism: Thermoanaerobaculia bacterium (assembly GCA_035544375.1). Lineage (GTDB taxonomy): Bacteria > Acidobacteriota > Thermoanaerobaculia > Multivoradales > UBA5704 > JASLEW01. The sequence goes on along the minus strand of DATKFK010000167.1, from coordinate 19,932 downwards.
CGACCGCCGGCCCGCCGCCGGCGCCGTAGACCCACAGCTGCGCCGCCGCCGGCAGGCGGACCTGCGCCAGGTGCAGGCGGAGCCGGTAGGAGCTCTCGACGCGCACGCGCGCCGTCCAGCGCAGCCAGCCCGCCGCCGCTGCCGTGGCCGCGGCCCCCTCCCGCCGCGCGGCGTGATCGCCGGCGCCGGCCGGGTCCAGGCGCACCTGCAGCGCCTCGGGCAGCGTCCGCGAGAACCCGTTGCGCTGCGGGCTGCGGCCCGCCAGGTTCCAGATCCGCATGGCGTCCAGCTCGTCGCGCGCGCCGGAGGCCGCCGGCGACAGCACCGCGAAAGGCGGCAGCGCCAGGGAGTCGGCCAACCGCAGGGGGCTCGATGCCGCGGCGGCGGCCGGCGCCGCATGCGCCGTGCCCGCGGCGCCCGCCGCGGATGCCGCCGGCGGGTCCGCCGACCAGCGGGACCCCATGCTCTCCGCCCGGGTAGGAGCGGCGGTCGCGGCCAAGCCGCCGGCCAGGGCCGCCGCGGCGAAGATCAGTGTTGGGGTGAGGGAAGACGAGGACGAACGAAAGGACGCACAACGAGAACGGCTCATGTCGGTACCTCCACCAGGATGAGTGCCGCCACCTGAACACGGAAGGCAGGCGCGAGTCAATGGGGTATCATGCCCGCTTCGATCCGGGACCTCTCCCCGGCCCGGGACTCCACAGGACGTCGAGACATGGCGAAGAGCGAGACCGCAGCCCCCGGCAAGACCCCAGCGGCGAGCACCGCGATCACCCCGACCCGCGAGCAGGACTACGCGGAGTGGTACCAGCAGGTCATCAAGGCGGCCGATCTCGCCGAGGCCTCGCCGGTCCGCGGCTGCATGGTGATCAAGCCGTGGGGCTATGCCCTGTGGGAGAACGTGCAGCGCGGCCTGGATGCGATGTTCAAGGCCACCGGCCACAAGAACGCCTACTTCCCGCTGTTCATCCCCAAGTCGTTCCTGGAGAAGGAGGCCGAGCACGTCCAGGGGTTTGCGAAAGAGTGCGCGGTGGTCACCCACCATCGCCTGGTGCAGGACGCCAAGGGCGCCCTGATCGTCGATCCCGAGGCCCGGCTCGAGGAGCCGCTCATCGTCCGCCCCACCTCCGAGACGATCATCGGCGACAGCTTCGCCAAGTGGGTGCAGAGCTACCGCGACCTGCCGCTGCTGATCAACCAGTGGTGCAACATCGTGCGCTGGGAGCTGCGCACGCGCATGTTCCTGCGCACCGCCGAATTCCTTTGGCAGGAGGGCCACACCGCGCACGAGACCGAGGCCGAGGCCAATGCCGAGACCAGCCAGATGCTCGAGGTGTACAAGGACTTCGCGGAGTCGTTCCTCGCCATGCCCGTGCTGCGCGGCCGCAAGACTCCCGGCGAACGCTTCCCGGGGGCGGTCGAGACCTACAGCATCGAGGCGATGATGCAGGACCGCAAGGCGCTGCAGGCCGGCACCTCCCATTTCCTCGGCCAGAACTTCGCCAGGGCCAGCGGCATCAAGTTCCAGTCGCGCAGCGGCGGCGAGGAGCACGCCTGGACCACCTCGTGGGGCGTCTCCACCCGCCTGATCGGCGGCGTGATCATGAGCCACGGCGACGACGACGGCCTGGTGCTGCCGCCGCGCGTCGCTCCCTCCCAGGTGGTGATCCTCCCGATCCTGCGCGCCGACGAGACGCGGCGGCTGGTGCTCGACTACGTGGACCGCATCGCCGTCGAGCTGCGCGGCCAGCGCTACCACCGCGGGGCGCTCGAGGTCGAGATCGACCAGCGCGACGTCCGCGGCGGGCAGAAGAAGTGGGAGTGGGTCAAGAAGGGCATCCCCATCCGCCTCGAGGTCGGTCCGCGCGACGTCGAGCGCCAGACCGTCTCGCTGGCGCGCCGCGACCGGCCGGTCGGCGAGACCGCGGACGTGCCCGTCGCCGGCATCGGCGAGCGGGTCGCCGCGCTCCTCGACGAGATCCAGGAGGGCCTCTTGGCGCGCGCCCGCGAGTTCCGCGCCCGCCACATGCGGCCGATCGGCGATGCCTTGGAGTTCAAGGCCTTCTTCACGCCGCAGAACCCGGACAAGCCCGAGATCCACGGCGGCTTCGCGGTCTCGCCGTGGTGCGGTGGCGAGCCGTGCGAGGCGCGGGTCAAGGAAACGCTCAAGGTGACCATCCGCTGCATCCCGATCGACGAGGTCCCGGACGGCGGCTTCGACCGCTGCGTGATCTGCGGCGGGCCGCGGCGCGAGACCGTCGTGTTCGCCAAGAATTACTGAGCCGCCGGCGGCTGCCGGCGGTCCCGAGCCATGAAACGGGGTGCAGAGGGTCCGGCCGGCGGTTTCTCTGCAGCGCGGACGCTCCGGGTGATGCCTGCCCGCCCGAGCCGCCTGGCGGCCTGCGCCCTGCTCAGCGCCACCGCGGCCCTCGCCGCCGGGCTGGCTCCCGCTCGCCTCGCCGGCCCGCCGGCCGATCGGTCCGCCGGCCCGCCTGCCCGTCGATCCGCCGGCCCGGTCCCGGCCGCCGACCACCCCGCCGACGACGTCGATCCGACGATCGGCACCGCCAACGGCGGCAACACCTTCCCCGGCGCGGTGGTGCCCTTCGGCATGGTGCAGTGGAGCCCGGAGACGGTGCGCGGCGACGCCGACCGCCCCGCGGCGCCGGGCGGCTACGCCTACGATGCGCGCCGGGTGCGCGGCTTCAGCCTCACGCATCTGTCCGGCACCGGCTGCCGCGGCGCCTCCGGCGACGTCCCCTTCATGCCGCACGTGGGACCGATCGCGGCGTCGCCAAAGGCGGCCGGCGGCGGCCAGCTCTACGCCGAGCGCTTCTCGCATGCCAACGAGACCGCGGCGGCGGGCAGCTACCGGGTGGTTCTCGAATCCGGCGTCGCCGTCGCCCTGACCGCCACGGAACGCACCGGCTCGGGGCGGTTCGCCTTCCCCGCCGGAGCGCCCGCCTCGCTGCTGATCCGCGTCGCGGACTCCGAGGTCGGCAGCAGCGACGCCCAGGCCACGGTCGATGCCGCCGCGCGGACCGTGAGCGGCTCGGTGACCAGCGGCAACTTCTGCGGGTACCTGGACGCGGCCGACCGCAGGAGCTACTACACGCTGTACTTCGTGGCGGTCTTCGATCGGCCCTTCTCGGGCGTCGGCGCCTGGGAGGACGGGACCCTGAAGCCGGGCGCCGCGAGCGCCCGCGGCGGGACCACCTACGGCAGCGACGGCGACCCCGCCCCGGGCAGGGGCGCGGGCGTCTGGGTGAGCTTCGACACCGCCGTCGGGCCGGCGGCGCCAGCCGCGCCGGCCGCGCCAGCCGCGCCGGCCGCGCCGACCCCGCCGGCGATCAACGTCCGCGTCGGCATCTCGTACGTCAGCCTGGCCAACGCCGCCGCCAACCTGCAGGCGGAAAACCCGCCGGGCACCGCCTTCGAGGACGTCGCCGGCCGCGCCCGCGCGGCATGGGACCGCCAGTTGCGGCGCATCGAGGTCGGCGGCGGCGGTCGCCGCGAGCGGGTCACCTTCTACACGGCGCTCTACCATTCCCTGCTGCACCCCAATCTTTTCAGCGACGTCAACGGGCAATACCTTGGCTTCGACGGCCAGGTGCACTCGGTCGCCGGCCGGCAGCGGGCGCAGTACGCCAACTTTTCAGGATGGGACGTCTACCGTTCGCAGCTGCAGCTCCTGACCCTGCTCGAGCCGGCGGTCGCCGCCGACGTCGCGCAGTCGCTGCTCAACCAGGCGACGCAGAACGGCGGCGAATGGGACCGCTGGACGCACAATGCGGGGCCGACCCACGTCATGGCGGGGGACCCGTCGGCGGCGGCCATCGCCGGCATCGTCGCCTTCGGCGGCGCCGGCTTCGACGTCGCGGCGGCTTACGCCTCGCTGGCCCGGGCCGCCACCGAGCCCACCGCGCACGACCTCGCCGGCCTCGGGTGCCCGATCGAGTGCGCCGGCCAGCGCCCCGCGCTCGACCGCTGGCTCGCGCTCCACTACATCCCGGCGGGCGCCAACGCCTGGGGAGGGGCGGGCGAGACGCTCGAGGACGCCATCGCCGACTTCAGCCTCGCGCAGCTCGCCGGGCGGCTGGGGGACGCCCCGGCGGCCCGCCGCTTCCTGGCGCGGTCCGGCTACTGGCGCAACGTCTGGAACCCGCACGCCACGCCCGGCGGCGGCTACGTCCAGGAGCGCAACGCCGACGGCAGCTGGCCGGCCTTCGATCCGGCCGGGGACCAGGGTTTCGCCGAGGGCAGCGCCGCGCAGTACACCTGGATGGTGCCGTTCGACGTGCGCGGGCTGCTCGACGCGATGGGCGGCAACGACCCGGCGAACCGGCGCCTGGACGCCTTCTTCCAGCTCGCCGGCGGCGCTCCGGCCCTGACCGCGCTGGGCGGCGCGCATGCCGAGCTCGACAACGAGCCCTCGATCGGGGCGCCCTGGCTGTATCTCTTCTCCGGCAAGCCGTACCGCACGCAGCAGACGGTGCGCCAGGCGCTCGACCGGCTGTGGAGCGACACGCCCTACGGCATCCCGGGCAACGACGACCTGGGCGAGATGTCGTCCTGGTATGTCTGGTCCGCCATGGGGATGTACCCGGGGATTCCCGGACGCGCCGAGCTGTTGCTGGCCAGCCCCCTCTTCCCGCGGATCGTCGTCCATCGCGCCAGCGGGCAGACCCTGGCCATCGCCGCGCCCCAGGCCGCTCCCGGCGTTCCCTACGTGCGGCGGCTGCGGGTCGACGGCCGGCCGGCGACCCGGCCGTGGCTGCCCGAGTCGTTCGCCGCTCGCGGCGGCACCCTCGACTACACCCTCGCCGCGACCCCCGACCCGTCGTGGGGCAGCGCCGCGGCCGACGCCCCGCCGTCGTTTCCGCCGGCCCCTCGCCGCCGCGACGCGGCGAGGGAACCGGAATGAAGGAGCGCTACGGCACTGCGCTACGGCAGGTTGACCCGCCAGGTGCCGCGGCCGTGGGTGAAGGCGTACACGGAGCGGCTGCCCGTCTGGTCCGCGAACATCACCAGCTGGTCGGCGACGGCGTCGGGGAAGCCGGTCAGCTCGACCGCCCAGCTCTGGCCGCCGTCGGTGGAGACGAAGACCCCCGCGTCGGTGCCGAGGTAGAGGTTGGTGGGGTTCGCCGGATCGACCACGATGCTTTCGGCCGGGATGTCGGGCAGCGCGCCGCTGCCGCTGCCGTCGATGCCGGTCCAGGTGGCGCCGCCGTCGGTGGTCTTCCAGACGTGGGTGCCGCCGAAGGTGGCGTAGGTGGCGTAGGCGACGCTGGTGTTGGTGGGATCGAACGCCAGCGACGAGACGTAGCCGACGCGCGGCTTGGCGAACGGCCACCTGGTGTTGCCGGTCGAGGACAGGGCCGCGGAGTTGCGATGGATGACGCCCTCGGCGGTGCCCATCAGCATGTGGTTGGAGTCCGCCGGCGAGGCGGCGATGGCGCTGATCGCCGACTGCAGCGAGCCGGCGATCCTGGCGCTGGCGCGCGACCAGCGGGCCGCGCCGTTGTTGGTCACCCACAGGTAGGCGCCGCCCGTCCACAGGCGTTGCGGGTTGGTCGAGTCCATGATGAACGGCGTGATGAACAGGAAGTTGTTGTCCACGATGCCGGCCACCGCGTTGGCGAAGGTCTTGGCGCCGTCGATCGACTTCTGGATGGAGAGGCCGGTGTTCTCGGCGTACAGCACGTTGGTGTGGGTGGGGTCCACCGCCACGAAGCCGCCGTCACCGCCCAGGATGGTGCCCCAGCCGTTGGGCCCCGCGCTGTCGGTCCCCGCCACCGTGCCGTTGTCCTGGGTGCCGCCGAAATAGGTGGCGTTGTCCGGGAACACCGCGCCGGCGTAGAACTGGGTGGCGGCGAAGCTGTTGTTGAGGCTGGTGTAGGAGACCTTGCTGTTGACGTCGTTGCACAGGTTGGCGACCGGCCCCTGGGCCGTCTGCGCCAGCGCGTTCTGCGTGCGGAAGACGCCGCCGTCGCTGCCGATGAACAGCGTCTGGTTGGCCGCGCCGTCGTAGCCCGGATGGAACGCCAGGGCGTGCTGGTCGGCGTGGTTGTAGCTCGGGTCCGGCTGGCCCCACCAGTAGGAGGCGGCGCCGAAGGTCTGGCCGCCATCGTCGGAGCGGAAGAGGTCGATACCGCCGACGAAGACGGTGTCGGAGTTGGTCGGGTCCACCCCGATGATGATGTCGTACCAGCCCTGGTTGAGCGCGAAACCCTGGCCGAAGCCGCACTGCGCGAGCACCAGGATGACCGGGTTGGTCAGCAGCAGGGTGCTCTGCAGGTCCTTGCTGCGGTTGGTCAAGCGGGCCTCCCAGGTGCCGGCCGCGCCGCCCTGGGTGGAGCGGAAGACCCCGAGCAGCCCCTGGTTGTAGTTGTGCTTGGGGCCGTCGGCGTTGCTCGCCGACACGGCATAGATCACGTCGGGGTTCGACGGCGCGATCGCCAGGCTGGTGCGGCCCATGGCGGCGTTGGTCAGCACCAGGTCCCAGGGCGTGCCGACCGTCTGCGCCTGCCCGTTGCGGAAGACGCCGCCCTGCAGGAAGCTGCCGCAGGCCGCGAACAGCACGTCGTTGCCGGACGTGTCGTTGCGCAGCGCCAGGCTGAAGCAGCCCAGGAAGGTGTGCGGCACGAGCAGCTGCGCCCACCTGCCGGCGGTGGCGTTGAAGCGCCAGACACCCGTGCTCGTCGCCGCGTACAGCCGGCCGGTGACCGGGCTGATCGCCATGCTGTTGACGTAGTAGAAGTCGGGGGTGTTGGTGCCGGGCATCTGCACCCAGTGGTCGCCGCCGTCGATGGTCTGGAAGACGCCGGCGCCGCGCACCGAGTCGCCGTTGAACGAGCCCTCGCCGGTGCCGGCGTAGACGATGCTCGAGTTGGCCGGGTCCATCGCCAGGCTGCCCACCGCGAGGCTGGGGAACAGGTCGCCGACCGGGGCCCAGTTCTGTCCTCCGTCGGTGGTCTTCCAGACGCCGCCGTCGGCGGTGCCCGCGAACATGGTCGTGGCATTGCCGGGATCGATCACCAGCGCCAGGGTGCGGCCGCCGACGTCGCCGGGTCCGAGCTCTTCCCAACCCGAGGCGCCGGCGGGCAGCGGCGCGCCGCTGCGCACCGCCGCGCGGGAGGGCAGCAACGTGGCCTTCGGCGTCGAATGCTGGGGCATCGTCTGCATCCGCTCGCGCGCCTGAAAGTAGCGCTCCATCGACAGCGTGGTCTGGCCGGGGGGGAGGCGCTTCTTCAGGAAGAATTCCTGCGCTTCCGCCGGATGGTCGAAGCGATGGCGGACCTTTTCGGCGGCGACCTTCGCCGGCAGCGCATGGCCCGTGGCCGGCGTGGCGGCGACGGTCGACGACGCCTTGGGCGCCGCCGCGGCAGCGGGTGAAGGAGAAGTCACCGCCGGGGTGGCCGCCGTTGCGGCAGCCGCGGTCGCAGCCGGCTGCGACGCCGCAGCGGGGGTGGTGGCCGGAGTGGCCGGCGGCGCATTCAGCGCCGCAAACACAGTCAATGCGGATAGCAGGTGGTACATTGGACCTCCTCGTGTCAAACAGATTGCTCTGCGTCCCATCTTACCCCATTTCCCGTTCCATTGGTGGCCGAGGTATGCGAGAGAGGTCCCGGCCCGGGAGGTGCGCCGGCCGGGCGGCCGGCAGAGGTGGGCCTGCCAGCGCCGGCACCAGGGGATCCCGCGAGGCGCCGCGGCCGGCCAGCCCGCCGTCCAGCGCCCGATCGAGCGCGCCGGCCGCCGGGCGCGGCCAGCCCCCCCGGCGGCCGCCTGTGCCAGCGCCTGCCTTGCCGCCGCCTTGCGCGCTCACGGCGGCGCCTGGCATCCGGCCCCGCGGCGCTCGGCCGCGGCCCCACGCCAGTAGCGGCACTCCCGGCAGGTCGCCACGCGGCGCACGGAGTTTTTCGGCAGCCTGGCCAGAGCCTGCAGCAAGAGCTCCGCCGGCTCGGCATCTCCGTCGCTCCCTGCCGGCGGCCGCCCGGCGGCGGCGGTGAATAAACCTGAATAATTATTCTGATCAATACCCCCGGGCGGCATCGACGCCGACGTGAACGGCCCGATGTAAACGGTTTCCGCGGCCGCGGAGATGAATCGATCACGAATCGATCTTGATAATTGCCGGAGCGCCCGCCTGCCGGGGGTTGACAGCCGTCAATCGCTTCATTAGATTGTGCGCGCTGTCATCGCAGTCAGCACCTCCAACCGAAGCAGTGACCAGTTGAGACAGCCGTTCATCCCCGGCCTTCCCACCGGTGCCGCACTACGGGTCGAGCTCATCACGGACGGGAGCCACCGGGGTCAGAACGGGCAGCGCGGACGGGGCGACAGGATCGCGTAAAGCGAGGCCGTCTACCGGCGGCTTCTTGGTTTCAACCAGCCTTTCTTGGAGTTGGAGGGGACCCATGGAGCGATCCGTTGTATCGTCTCACGCGCGCGGCGTCTCGCGCGCACGCCTGCTCGCCGCAATCGTCGCCGGCGTCGCCCTGTTCGCAGCCGCCGCCGCCGGCAACGCCGCACAGCTGGGCAGATGGCCCAGCGTGCAGGAGCAACTGGTCAAGGGTCACGTGATCCCGGGCAGCGCCCTGGAGCGGTTGATCCTCGACAACCAGGACTTCAGCATCCTCCACGCCTCGGAGGCCAGCGACTCGCTGAGGATTCCACTGTTCCTGCGGGTCCTCTATCACAAGAACCACCCGCACGACCTTTACTCGCCGCACGATCCCACCGGCGGCTATCCCCTGGTCCTCAACGAGGTCTGGGAGTGGATGCTCAGCCACCAGGACCTGAAGCCGGGTCCCGGGCTCTCGGAGTCCAGCAACGGCGCGGTCGCCTTGAGCGCCAGCGAGACCGGCGAGGAGCGCATCTCCGGCGCCCAGACCTCGCCGCGCAGCGAGTCGATGATCCGGGTCAACCGCAACAACACCCAGCAGATCATCGGCGCCTCGAACAACATCAGCGCCAGCGGCATGCAGGCGCAGTTCTTCTCCTCCAACGGCGGCGTCACCTGGGGCCAGACCAGCCTGCCGCTCGTCAGCGGCGACGCCTTCATGTCGGACCCGACGGTGGACTGGACCTCCGACGGCACCGCGTGGTCGATGACCATCGGCATCGACTCGTCGCAGACGGTGCTGACGATGCGCTCCTACAAGTCCACCAACGGCGGCGCCACCTGGACGTTCGACAACACCTTCTCCGGCAGCCTGACCAACAACGACAAGGAGATGCTGTGGGTCGACCACAGCGCCACCTCGCCGTTCAAGGACAACATCTACGTGATCTGGCACGCCGGCAACCCGGCGGTGGTGGCGCGGCGCACCGGCCCCGGCGGCTCCTGGCAGACGCCGATCCAGATCAGCGGCTCCGAGACGACCGGCACCGGCATCGGCGGCGACATCAAGACCAACGCCAACGGCGACGTCTTCGCCTTCTACCCCGACACCGGCAGCCAGGGCCTCTACGTCGTCAAGTCCACCAACGGCGGCGTGTCGTTCAGCTCGCCGACCCGGATCGCCACCAGCTTCGGCTCGTTCCAGTTCGCAGTCCCGGCGGACGCCAGCCGGCAGCTCCTCATCTACACGACCGGCGCCGCCTACCGCACCTCGTCGCTCAACAACGTCTACGTGGCCTGGGACGACCTTTCCGGCGACTCCGGCTGCACCAGCGGCGGCGGTCCCGGCACCAACGCCTCCTCGACCTGCAAGAGCCGCATCTTCTTCTCGCGCTCGACCGACGGCGGCACCACCTGGTCGGCGCCGGTCAAGATCAACAACCAGTCGGGGCTCAACGACCAGTTCTTCCCCTGGCTGGTGGCCGACGACACCAACGGCAAGCTCGCGATCACCTACTACGACACGGTCGGCGACTCGACGCGCGCCACGACCAACGTCTACTACCAGTCCTCGATCGACAACGGCCAGACGTGGTCCGCACCGTTCAAGGTGACGACCGCCTCGACCAACGAGACCACCGCCGGCGCCGACAGCGGCAACCAGTACGGCGACTACACCGGCCTCGACGGCGTCTCCAACCTCTACTTCCCGTCGTGGACCGATCGCCGCAACAACGCCAGCGAAGAGATCTGGACGGCGGCGATCCAGGACACCACCTCGACCAGCGACTTCACGATCGCCGCCTCGCCGACCTCGACCTCGATCCCCCAGGGCGGCTCCGGCAACGTCACCATCACCACCACCGTCTCGGGCGGCTTCAACAACGCGGTGGCGCTCTCCGCCTCCGGCCAGCCCTCGGGCACCACGGTGGCGTTCAACCCGACCTCGATCGCGGCGCCCGGCGCGGGGACCTCGACGATGACCATCACCGTCGGCACCGCAACCGCCACCGGCACCTACCCCATCACCGTCACCGGCACCGGCGGCAGCACCACCCACACCGCCACGGTGACCCTGACCGTCACCACCTCGGGCTTCTCCATCTCGGCGTCGCCGACCTCGACCTCGATCGCCCAGGGCGGCTCCGGCAACGTGACGATCAGCACCACGGCCTCGGGGACGTTCAACTCCGCGATCGCGCTTTCGGCCTCGGGCCAGCCCACCGGTGTCACGGTGGCCTTCAACCCGACCTCGATCGCCGCGCCGGGCACGGGCAGCTCGACAATGACCATCACCGTCGCCGCCTCGACGGCCGCCGGCACCTACCCCATCACCGTCACCGGCACCGGCGGCAGCACCACCCACACCGCCACCGTCACCTTGACGGTCGCCACCCAGGACTTCACCATCGCGGCGTCGCCGACCTCGACGACGATCACCCAGGGAACCGCCGGCAACGTGACCATCACCACCACCGTCTCGGGCGGCTTCAACAACGCCGTGGCGCTGTCGGCCTCGGGTCAGCCCTCGGGCGTCACCGTGGCCTTCAATCCGACGTCGATCGCCGCGCCAGGATCGGGCAGCTCGACGATGACCATCACCGTCGCTTCGTCGGCAGCCACCGGCACCTCCACCATCACGGTGACCGGCACCGGCGGCAGCAAGACCCACACCGCCACCGTCAGCTTGACGGTGACGGCCCCCAGCACCAACCCCATCGTCAACGGCGGCTTCGAAACCGGCAACTTCACCGGCTGGACCGCTTCCGGCGCCGCCACCTCGGTGATCGCCGGCGCAGCTCACAGCGGCAGCTTCGGCGCGCAGCTCGGCGCCACCACCGCGACCAACGGCGACAGCTCCGCCGCCCAGACCTTCACCATGCCTGCCAGCAGCCCGTCGCTGTCGTTCTGGTACAACAACCATTGCCCGGACACGCTCACCTACGACTGGGCGACGGTGACGCTCAAGGACAACGTGACCAATGTCACGACGACGCTGCTGCCCAAGACCTGCCAAAACCCCGGAGGGACCTGGACCCAGGTCACCTACAACGCCAGCGCCAACGCCGGCCACAGCGTGACGCTGACGCTGACCAGCCACGACGACAACTTCGGCGCCGATCCGACCTACACCTGGTATGACGACGTGGTGGTGACCTCCGGCCCGCCGGACACCACGCCGCCGACGACTTCGATCACGTCGCCGGCCAACAACGCGACGGTGTCGGGCACCATCACCGTGACCGCCACGGCTTCCGACAACGTGGGAGTGGTGAAGGTCGAGTTCTACGTCGACAGCGTGCTCAAGTCGACGGTGACCACCTCGCCTTACACCTTCTCGTGGAACACCACCACGGTGGCCAACGGCTCGCACACGCTCTTCACCAAGGCCTACGACGCGGCTAACAACGTCGGCACCTCGGCGACGGTGACCGTCACCGTCTCGAACAGCACGGCCCAGCAGCTGTTGCTGAATCCGGGCTTCGAGAGCGGTGCGGTGAACTGGACGGCCACCGCGGGAGTGATCGGTCAGAACGGCCCGTCGGAGCCGGCCCACACCGGGACCTGGAACGCCTGGTTGGACGGCTACGGCACCACCCACACCGATACGCTCATGCAGCAGGTGGCGATCCCATCGACCATCACCACCGCGACGCTGTCGTTCTGGCTCCACATCGACACGGCGGAGACCGGCACCACGGCGTTCGACACTCTGCAAGTGCAGATTCGCAACTCGTCGGGCACGGTGCTGGCGACGCTCGCCACTTTCTCGAACCTCAACGCCGCAAGCGGTTACCAGCAGCACAGCTACGACGTGTCGGCCTACAAGGGGCAGACCATCCAGGTCTTCCTGACCGGTACCGAGGATGCTTCGCTGCAAACCTCGTTCGTGGTGGACGACTTCGCCCTGAACGTGCAGTAGCGGCAGGTCCCCCAAGGCGCCGGTGAAAGCCGGCGCCGCCCGATGGATCGCGCCGGCACCAGCCGGCGCTTTTTTTTCTTAGCCAGAGCGCGGGTTGCCGGAGAGATCAACTATCGTAGGGGGATGACCGAGGGCCGCGAGGCGGGGCACGGCATGGGACGACCACAGCGAGCGCGCCGGCACGCGAGATCTCTTGCACTGCTCGCCGCCGGCGCCGCCGTGGCCGGCGTGGCGCTGGCTGCCGCCGCCGGCGCTCCCTCACGCCGCGGCGTCTGGTTCTGCGGCGACTTCGAGTCGGGAGATTTCCGCGGCTGGAGCTGGGACCTGTCCCGCCAGGAGTGCGCCGTGGTAGTCACCAGCCCGGTCCGCAAGGGCCGCTACGCAGCTCGCATCACCTTGGCACCGGGGGACCGCGGCGCTGGCAAGCCGCGCTCCGAGCTCAAGATCGCTGACAAGGAGATCGAGCGAGCCCACGGGCGCCAGGGCAGCGAGATCTGGTACGGATGGAGCCTGCTGATCCCAATCGGCTACGCGGACCCTGAGGACCAGTTCCAGATCCTCGCCCAATGGCATCATCGGCCATCCGCACCAACCTCCCCGACCGACCGGCCAACCGTGACGGGTCCACCTCCCCTGGCGCTGTACCTCGACGCCGACGCGGGACAGGAAACCCTCTCGCTCGTCGCTCGCGCCACTTCCGCCTCGCCTCCTCGCACGCTCGCCACGCGGCAGGTACGGAGGGGCGCGTGGATCGACCTCGTGATCCAGATCCGCTGTTCGACCGGCAGCGACGGCTTCGTCGCCGCCTGGATCGACGGCAAGCCCTTCACCGCCGGCAGCATGAAGGGACCTACCCTCTACACGCCCACCGCCAACTATCTCCGGATCGGCCTCTATCGCGGCAAGGGTGTCCAGACCACCAACAGCGTCTACATCGACGAGGTGCGAGTAGGCGACTCCTATCAAGCCGTCGCGCCGTGATCAGGATCGGTGCCTCCGGTCTCGGGTCCTGTCTGGTCATCATCGTTCTCTTCGTGATAGAGTTCTTTCATTCAAGGTGGGAGCACCCATGAAAAAGAATCCTCAGCCCGTCCGCCTCTCGCGCGAAACGCTGCTGCTCCTCGAACAACCTGTGCTCGTGCAGGCCGCTGGCGGCGGCTATACGCATGTCTCCCTGTGTGCCGGCAAATGCTGACCCTAATTGGCTGCCAGCCAGCCGGCTGAGGGCGTTGACGCCAGTACTCCGCCTGGGCGTCGCTGCCACCGGTTGTTAGGCGGGGGATCCCGGTCTGGAAGGGGACTGCGGGCATCACGCGCATGCCGCACCCACAGGCCGTCGAGGATGATCGGGGCAACGTCGAGCAGCGACGGTCCTCCTCTCGGTCCGTCAGATGGCGCCGGGATCTTCGATGCCGGAGATGACCTCGGCGAGCCGCCGGTAGTCCCCTACGGCAATCAGCTCGAGCGGCTTTTTCTCGTCCAGCGCCGCGATCGGCTTGCTGAGCCAGACCGGGATGTATTCCTTCGGCATCACGCACATCAGCCGGTCAATGATGGCCGACAGCTCGGCGATCCGCTCCGCGCGCCGGCCGCTGGGCCCCGACCGGTGGCCGAGCCACCCTCGAACCGTGCTCGGTGCGGCGCCGGTGGCGCGCGCGATTTGCTCCGCGGTAAGTCCAACCTGCTGTCGAAGGCGGCCAGCCTCAAGGGCGAATGCAGCTTTCATCTTTCGGCTGATCTCGAGACCGCGGTCTGGGGGGTCACGGTCGATCCCCACACCCCGCGGGTGCTCTACGCGATTACCGCCGCGGGGGTGATCGCCTCGGCCGACCACGGCAGCACCTGGTCCGCCTTCTCGGAGGGCCTGAGCACGGACGTGATCGGCGTGGCGGTCGATCCCTTCCTGACCGGCACCCTCTTCGCGGGGACCTCCGGGCACGGGCTCTTCGTGGAATCTCCAACGAAGAGCCCGGCGCGGGAGGCGCCCGCTTGGTGACCGGCGCGCTGGTTCTCGGCCCCGTCCGGGGAGCCGCGGTCTTTGGAATCGCTCAGGCCGGCGTCGCGGCGGCCGCCGCGTAGATCTGCAGGATGCCGGTCCAGCCGCCCTCGGAGCCCAGGCCCGCCTTCATCTGCTCGGCCTTGTCGCCGTAGCGCTCGAGGTGGCGGTGCTCGAGCTCGACCCGGGTGGTCTGCGGGCCTACCGCCACGAAGCGCACCTCGACCTCGGTCTGCAGGCTGGGGTCGTGCCGCCAGTCGGCGGCGAGCTCCCATCCCAGCACGACGCGATGGGGCGGCTCCCAGACCAGCACCCGGCCCCATTCGCACTCGCTGCCGTCGACGCCGCGCTCGTACCAGCGCCCGCCGGCGCGCGGCTCGAGGACCGCGGTCTCCGCCTGCACCTTGCCGATGTGGTGGCTGGCGAGCGGCCACCAGCCGCCTTGCCGTTCGGTGAACACGGCGAAGGCGTGCGCCTGCGGCGCCTCGACCATGACGGACTTCTTGACGGACATCTCGGTGGCGGTCTGAGCGGTCTCGGGCTGATTCATCACGGTCATCGCGGTTTCTCCTTTTCTCGAAGGTATGACCGCTCGGCGGCCGCCTTGAAGTCGTTCAAGGCGCGCTCCCAGAGCGAGTCGAGGTAATCGCGCAGCGCGGCGATCCCCTGCGGATCCAGCCGGTAGATGTGGCGGGTGCCGGCGGTCTGGTGGGTCACCAGTCCCATGTCCTTGAGGACGCGGAGGTGCTGCGACACCGCCGGCCGGGTCACCGGCAGCCGGCGGGCGAGGTCGCCGACCGAGCTCGGCCCCTCGGCGGCCAGAATGCCGAAGATCTCCCGCCGAGTCGCATCGCCCAGGGCGGCCATCCGGTGTATGGGCTCGATCATGATATATGGTTAGCCTCCACTAACGGTAAGCATGGACTAACGTCTCGTCCCTGTCAAGCCCCCTGCTCCGCCGGCGTGGCAGGCCCTTCACCCAGCGTCCGGCGCCAGGCGACGCCAGGCATGGTTCTGTTGCTCCCGAAGGCGAGGGGCTGCAGGGCGCCTGGCGACCGAAGCCCACGTTGCGCCAGGCGGCCGTGCCCGTCGCGGCGGCCGCCGCCGTCGAGATCGAAGGCCACCGTTCCTACGATTTCATGCTCACCGGCGAGCTGCTGCACGGCGGCGAGCTGGTCGAGTCGTTCCGCTACCGCTTCGACCTGCCGGCGGCCACGGTGACGGGAGACACGCTGCTCGACGCGCAGCGCCAGGACGTAGTCGCCCGCCCACAGCGTGCGCGACCACGTCTACGCGGCCATCGAAGACGAGCTGCGGTCGCGCTACCTGCTCGCCTACCAGCCGTCGGCCCCGCCGCGCCAGGGCGAGTTCCGGCCCGTCGAGGTGCGCGTCGCCGGCGACGGCCTGCGGGTGAAGACGATCCGCGGCTACTACCCCTGACGCCTCAGATCCGCAGCGCCCGCACCGGGTCGGTCCGCGTGGCGCGCCAGGCCGGCAGCAGGCAGGCCGCCAGCGCCACGACCGCCATCACCGCCAGGGCCGACCCGAACGCCAGCGGGTCGCGCGGGCTGATCTTGTACAGCATGTCCCCCATCAGGCGCGTCAATGCCAGCGCCGCCCCCGCGCCCAGCGCGACGCCGCCCGCCGTCAGCGCCATGCCGTGCGTCATCACCAGGCGCAGCAGGTCCGGCGCGCCCGCCCCCAGCGCCATCCGCAGGCCCAGCTCGCGCGTGCTCTGCGCCACCGCGTACGACATGACGCCATACAGGCCGACCGCGGCCAGCGCCAGCGCCAGGCCGCCGAACGCGAACAGCAGCACGACCGCCGCCCGCCGCTGCCAGCTCATCCGGTCCACCAGCTCTTGCATGGTGATCAGCTCGGACGGGGCCAGGCTGGCGTCGAGCGCGTGGATCTCGCGCGCCAGCGCCGGCGCCAGCGTTTCCGGGCGCAGGCGCGTGCGGATCTGCAGCAGCTGGCCGCCAACGCTCTGGCGCATCGGCACGTAGAAGAACGGCTTCGGCGCTTCGAGCAAGGTCTGGTACTTCACGGTCCTGGCGACGCCGATCACCTGCAGGAAGCGGCCCTTGACCTGCAGCCGCTTGCCGACCGGGTCCTCGCCACGCCAGTACTTGGCGACCATCGCCTGGTTCACCACCGCGACCGGCGGCGCGGTCTGATCGTCGGCGCGGGCGAACTCACGGCCCGAAACCAAGGGAATCCCCGTCGTGGCGAGATAGCCGGGTCCCACCTCGTCGTATTCGACGGTCGGCTGCTCGTCGGGAGCCGCCACGTAGCCTGCGACGGCGATCGGCGCCGAGGAGAACATCGGATAGGTGAACGGCGCAACCCGCGAGAAGACCGCCGATTCCACGCCGCCGAGCGCCTGGACGCGCTCGATCAACCGGTCGCGAAAGCTCTCGGCGCGCTGCGCGTCGTAGCCGGCCGAGACCAGGTCGATCGAGCTCACCAGCACGCCCCGCGTCGAAAAGCCCGGGTCGATGCGCTGCATCTCCCGCAGGCTCTCGACCAGCAGGCCCCCTCCCACCAGCAGCGCGAAGGAGAGCGCCACCTGCACCAGGACCAGGCTCCCCCGGACCCAGGCCCTGCCGCGGCCGCCGACGACGCCGCCGGACTCCGCTTTCATCGCGCCGGCCAGGTCCACCTTGCCCGCCTGCAGCGCCGGCACCAGCCCGCACAGCAGCGTCGCCAGCACGCAGACGCCGGCGCACACCGCCATCACCCGCCAGTCGATCTCGGCAGGCAGGTTCACGGCGACGCCCCGCCGCACCGGGAACATCAGCACCATCAGGTTGCGGCACCAGAAGGCGGCGACCAGCCCGCCCGCCGCCCCCAGCGCCGACAGGATCAGGCCTTCGGTAAGCACCTGCCGCAGCAGCCGGCCGCGCCCGGCGCCGACCGCGAGCCGCACCGTCATCTCGTGGCGGCGCCCGAAGGCCCTGACCAGCAGCAGGTTGCCGACGTTGGCACAGGCGATCAGGAGCACCAGGCAGGCCACCGCGAAGGTGATCTTGAGCGTCGGCAGCAAGGTGGCCGCGTTGTTGAACGGGGTTTGCCACAGGGGCAGCAGCTTGACGCCGCGGCCGCGGTTGGTGTCCGGGTAGGCGGTCGCCAGGCGCCCGGCCACCGCCGAGATCTCGGCCTGCGCCTGCTCGAGCGAGACGCCGGGCTTGAGCCGGGCGAACCCTTCGATCCAGCGCGCGCCGCGGTCCTCGAGCTTGTAGCCGCCGCTGTCGAACGTCTCCTGCATCGACGCCGGCACCCAGAACGCGAACGCATACCCGACGAAGGTCCCGTAGAAGCCGGGAGGCGCGACGCCGACGATCGTGTGCTTCGTGCCGTTGAGCATCTGCGTCCTGCCGATGACGCCCGGGTCGCCGCCGTAGCGCTCCTTCCAGGTCCGGTAGGCGATCACGGTCACCGGGTGCGCGTTGCGCCCGACCTCCTCGGCCGGCTCGAAGCCGCGCCCCAGGATGGGCCGCACCCCCAGCGCCGAGAAGTAGTTGGCCGACACGACGCTGCCGGTGGCGCGCTCGGCCCGGTCGCCGACGTTGAGCGTGGTCCCGGTGATGCGATCCACGATGAACCAATCCATCAGCTTGCAGCTCCGCCGGAAATCCTGGAGGTCGGGCCAGGAGACGTCGTCGAAGCGCGGCGACCTGCTGGCCGTCCCGGCCATCGCCACCATCCGGTCTTGATCCGCCACCGCCGGGAACGGCCGCAGCAGGATGCCCTCGATCCAGCCGCAGGCCGCGGTGGTGGCGCCGATCCCCAGGGTCAGGCAGGAGATCGCGAGCAGCGAGAAACCCGGGCTGCGCCGCAGCAGCCGGATGCCGAAAAGCAGGTCCTGGAGCATGGGTGTGCCGGCGCCGTGAGGCCGGCCCTCTGGTGTTCCAGCCGCCTCCGGTCCTAAGCCGTCCTCCGCAGGCCAGGATAAGCGCCCGCCCCGCGCCGGCGCATGTGTCACGCGGCCTATGCCGGGACGCATGACTTCCGGCCTGGTCTCCGGTCTCGACTCGGCTGCTTCCCCGCCTGCCTATGCCGGGACCTTCCCGCGGGCCGCGCCGGCCTGGCGCGCCAGCACCGCGGCGCCGAGCCGCTCTACGTCCGCCAGGTCGTTGTAGATCTGGCACGAGATCCGCGCCCGCAGCCGCCCGCGCCAGGCGTGGAGGTGCACCTCGATGCCGTCGGCGAAGAGCAGCGCGTCGCGCAGCAGCGCCGCGTCGTCGCGCGTCGCCCCCAGGTCCTGGGGCAGCGGCACCGTCGCCATCGTCCCGATCATCGACTCGGGGACGGCGAACGGCACCTCCCACAGCTCCGCCAGCCGCCGCGCGCCGCGCCAGGCGAGGTCGTGGTTGTGCTCCTGCACCGCCTCCACACCCAGCTCGCGCATGAAATCCAGCGCCGCCGGCGCCGCCAGGTACGGCGTCGGATCGCGCGTCCCCGGCATGTCGAACTCCGCCGCCAGCCCCTGGTCGAGGCCCCACGAGATGACCGGCGGGTGGAGGCCCGCCTGGCGCTCGCGCGCCGCCCACAGGATGCCGCTGCTGCGCGGGGCCCACGCCCACTTGTGCAGGTTGCCGACGTACCAGTCGGCGCCGAGCGCCGGCACGTCGAGCGCGATGGCGCCGGGCGCGTGGGCGCCGTCGACCAGCACCAGGACCCCCTTGGCACGGCAGCGCGCCGCGATCTCGGCGACCGGCAGCACCAGCGCGCTGTCCGCAGTGACGTGATCGACGATCAGCAGCCCCGTGCGTTCCGAGAGCGCGCCGTCGATCGCCTCGACGAATGCCCGCGGACCCAGCGCCGGGTCCGGCATCTCGACCGTGCGCAGCTCGACGCCACGCTCGCGGGCCGCGTGGCGCGCCGCGTTGACCACGCCGCCGTAGCCGAGGTCGGTCACCAGGATCTCCTCGCCGGCGGCCAGATGCAGCGAGCGCAGCACCGCGTTGGCCCCGGTCGTCGCGTTGTCCACGAACGCCAGGTCCTCGCCGTTCGCGCCGACGAACGCCGCCACCGCGTCGGCCGCGGCGCGCAGGCGCGGGCGCTCGCTGCGCGGCACGCCCACCCCGACGCCGGTCAGCTCGCGCAGCAGGAAGCGCGAGGGCTGGCGCTCGATCTCGTCCCGGATCGCCTGCTGCGCGGCGAGCACGCGGCGCGGCGGCGCGCCGACGGTGCCGTGGTTCAGGTAGGTGATCGCGGGATCGAGCAGCCACTGCCCCAGCATCGGGCGGCCAAACGCCGGCCGCGGCTCCGCTCGCCGCCAGTCGCGGCCCTCGTCGCTTGTCGTCATCGGAACCTCCGGATCTCCGGACTTGGGGTGCCCGCCAGGCGGCCATCGGCGCAGTCCTCGCACGGACCGAAAGTGTCGAGCCGTGCGGGCGCCCGTCCGCCCAACCGCCGCCGGCCTGCCGCCGGCAGCCTGGCGGACGGGCGGCCCGCTGGCACTTCGCCCGGTGCCGCTCAGCTCGGGTTCTTGAGCTCGACGAGCACGACGTGCACCGGCGTGGTGCCGATGTTCTCGGACCAGTGGGTGAGCGCGTCGCGGTAGATGACGTCGCCGGCCTTGACCTCGGCCTCGCTGGTCTTGCCGTCAGCCAGGTGGTTGCGCATCTTGCCGCCGGAGACGACGTAGATGACAGCGGCCGGATG
>DATKFK010000166.1:0-4618 GCA_035544375.1 Thermoanaerobaculia bacterium | reverse complement strand
CATGGAGGGCCTGTCGGTGGGCCTGCTCGAGGCTCTCTCGTTCGGCAACTGCATCGTGGCAAGCGACATCCCGGCCAACCGCGAGGTGATCGGCGACGCCGGCCTCACCTTCCCGCCGGGTGACGCCGAAGCCCTGCGCGGCCAGCTTGCCGCCCTGCTCGACGACCCGGCGCTGGTCGTGCGCTACCGCCAGATGGCCGCTGCCCACGCCCGCTCGCAGCCTGATTGGGACGAGGTGGCGCGGCGCACCGAGGCTCTCTACCTGGACATCCTCGAGGGCCGCCGACCGGCGGCGGTCGAGACCGTGCGCCTGCATGGCCGCTGACCCGTTGCGCGCCGACCTGCGCCGGGTGCTGGCGCAGAGCGGGGTCTATGCCGCCGCCGCGCTCGCCCAGCAGGGCGTCTCGTTCCTGCTCCTGCCGCTCTACACCCGCTTCGTGCCGCAGGCGCAATACGGTCAGCTGGAGCTGCTGAACGCCTTTTCCTCGATCGCCTTCGCGTGCCTGTTGCTGGGGCTGCCCTCGGCCATCGCCAAGTGCTACCACCGCGATTGCGCCGACGATCTCCAGCGCCGGGCCCTCCTGCCCACCGCCCTGCTGCTGGGCGCGCCGCCGCTGCTCGCCGGCGGCGCCGTGCTGGCGGCGGCGGCAGGACCGGTCGCCGGGCTGCTCCTGGGCAGCGCGTCCGGCGCCGGCCTGGTGCGCCTGATGGTCGCCGGCGGCGTGCTCACGAGCTTCGTCGCCCTGGTGCTCGCCAGCCTGCGGGCCGAAGAGAGGGCACTCGCCTTCGGCGTCCTGAGCCTCGTCCAGTTCACCGCCGCGATGACGGCCAACGTGCTGCTGGTGGTGCGCTGGCGCCTCGGCGTGGCCGGCATCCTGTGGGGGAACCTGGTCTCCTACGCGCTGGCCCTGGCGCTGGGCCTATGGCTCGTGCGCCGAGGCCGCCGGCGCCCGCCGGCAGCGGCCGGCGAACCGGCTGCGGCGACCGGTGGCGTCGCCCATGGCGCGGCCGAAGCGGCGGCGGCAGCGGGGTTCGCTCTTCCCGGCTCCGAGGCTGCCGTGCCGGCGGCGCCGGTCCTCGTCCGCGGCGTCCCCGCGTTCGACCGGCGCCTCGCCGGGCCGCTGCTGCGCTTCGGGGGTTTGCTGATCCCGGTACTGCTCGCGTCCTGGGTGATGGATCTTTCGGATCGCTGGGTGCTGCGCCTGTACACTGGCCTGTCCGACGTGGCGGTGTACGCCGTCGGCTACAAGATCGGCATGGTGCTGCAGGTGGCGGTCGTCTGGCCGTTCCAGCTCGCCTGGCCGGCGATCTCCTTTTCGATCAGCCGCCGCGACGGGCACCGCGAGACCTACAGCCGCACCGCGACCCTGCTCGCCGCGGTGATGGCCGCCGCCATCGCCGGGCTGACGCTGTTGAGCCGGGTGGCGTTGCCGGCGCTGGTTGGCAACGCCTACCGCGCCGCCTACCAGGTGGTGCCGCTGGTGGCGCTCGCCTACGCCTGCAACGGTCTGCACTACGCGTTCAGCCCCGGCGTCCACCTCGCCGGCCGCACCCGCTATTTCCCGCCGCTCGCCCTCGCCGCCGCGGCGCTCAACCTGGGGCTCAACTTCCTGCTCATCCCGCCGCTCGGCCGCATGGGCGCCGCCTGGGCGACGGCCATCGCCTTCGCCGGTTTCGCGCTCGGCACGGCCGTGCTGGGCCAGCGCTTCTACCCTGTGCCCTACGAGTACGGCAAGCTGGCGAAGGTGGCGGCCGCGCTGGCCCTGGTGCTGTGGCTCGGCACGCGAGTGTCCCCGGACGGCACTCCGTTCGCGTTCGCCTGGCACGCCGTTCTGGGCCTCTGCGGCGTCCCCGCCCTGCTCCTCGCCACCGGCGTCCTCCGCCGCCGCCGCGCCGGCCCCGAGCCGGACCTCGCGCCCGCCGGCGGGCCCGCGGGCTAGCGACGGTCACACTAGCAGGCTGCTGAAAAAGCCCGTGCGTCGCGTTGCAAGCGCCGCGGGGTCGGATGCCAGGCGCCGCGACACAGGCGATGCCCGGACATCGTCGAGGAGCGGCAACGCCGCAGACGACCCCGCGCCGCCGCAACCCGTAGGGCGAAGCGCGGCGTGCGGGATTTTTCAGCAGCCTGCTAGGTCCCGGGCTTGGCCGTGTGGCCGGGCGCGATCGCGAGCTGGGAAGGGCTCCGGACGATGATTTCCGGCACTCCGTGGTAGAGCTCGATCCTGCCGGTCACGCACACCTGCTGCTGATCGTAGGTCGTCTCGGGCGGCTGCTTGAACTTGCCCCGGTCGGCGCCCCAGATCACCGCCTTGAAGACCTCGGCGGGGTGGGACCTTTCGAAGTCGAGGAAGGTGGGCTTGCCGCGGGACCGCTCGGCGTACTTCGCGCCGGCGACCAGGCCGCAGACCTTCGCCTGCTCTCCGGCGTGCTGGGCCGCCTCCTGGGCCGTGATCTTCAGCTCGGCGGCGCCCGCCGGCCCGGCGGCCGGGAGCAGTGCCAGCGCCAAGACCAGGACCTGCCTTGCAGCGGATCTCGCAAACGCTCGTCTCATGGCTATCTCCTGTCGAGTCTCGCCGGTCATCGGTCATCGGTCGTCGGTCATCGGTCATCGGTCGTGAGCTGCGCCGGGTTGCGCACCACGATCTGCGGCTTGTCTTCAAACAGCTCGATGCGGCCCGTGACGCAGACGTTTCGCCGCACGTAGAGCACCTCGGGGGGCTCCTGGTACTTGGCTCTTTCCGGGGCCCCTCCCCAGATCACCGCACTGAAGACCTCATCCGGGTAAGGCCGCCCGAAGTCGAGGAACGTGGGCTGTCCGTTCG
This sequence comes from Thermoanaerobaculia bacterium, assembly GCA_035544375.1. Taxonomy (GTDB): domain Bacteria; phylum Acidobacteriota; class Thermoanaerobaculia; order Multivoradales; family UBA5704; genus JASLEW01. The sequence goes on along the minus strand of DATKFK010000166.1, from coordinate 1,796 downwards.
ACGCTTCGGCGTATCTCGTCTGGGCGACGAAGCCGCAGACCCGGGCGTCCTCGTTGACGTGCTGCCGCGCCACCTCCGCTTGGAGCCTCTCCGTCTCCGTCCCTGCCCGGGCCGCCCAGTGGAGATGTTCGCGAGCAAAGCCGGCGGCGAGACCGAGAACCAGCAGGGCGGGGACCACCCAGCGGACCCAGCGCCGGCCGGGCCTCACGATCTGTCCATCCGGCGCGCTCATGAACAGCGCCGGGGTGGCCCATTCCAGCGAGCCGGGGAAGCCGGCTTGAATGGCGCGCCGCCCCGCCGCGGCCGCAGAATCGACCGGCAGGCCGGATGCCAGCGCCTGGTAGAAGCGCCGGCTGAACACCAGGGCGGCCTGGTCCGAGACCGGGAACTGCATCGCGACGACGGATGGAATTCCCACCATCACCAGCGCCGATGCCACGCCGGAGAAAGGGTCCTGCCCGCGGTGGCGGGGCAGCCTGGCGGTGTCGCAGGCGTTGAGGAAGACCAGGCGCAGCAACGCGCGCCGCTCCCTCAGCACCTCGCCCAGGGTGACCCCATCCACCCGCACCGGCTCGCCTGCTCCGTCCTCGAAGAGCAGGTAGCCCGCCCCGGTCGCGGCCTCGAAGCCTCCATGCCCCATGAAATGCAGCACGTGAAAGGGCTTGTCGCGGAGCTTCGCGTCGAGGGCGCTCAAGGAGGCATGTTCGAGCACGTCGACCTCGACCCGCGGCGTCTTCCTCCAGGCGGCGGCCAGGTCGCCGATCTCATGCTCGAGATCGAGCCGCGGGGCGCCGGCGGGGCGCGCGCTCACCGCCAGGATGCGCAAGGTGCGCAGCCGCGGCGCCGGTGTCGTTGATCCCGGCACCGCCAGGCGGCGCACCACCGGGGTCTTGAACCCCGCGGCCAGGTGCTCGCGGGTCTCGCGGCGATAGATCAGCTCCCAGGGCAGCGAGCCGATCTCCTGGCTTTCGGGCAGTGAGGGATCGACCTCGATGCGGATGCGGAGCCCGGTGTCCGGCTGGCTCTCGACGAAGGCGCTGCTTTGCAGGAACGCGTTGAGGACGGGGCCGGCGAAGAGCGCTTCGTAGAGCCGCTCGCCGGCCTGGCGGAGCGCCGGCGGGGTGACCGCGTCGCGCACCGCCGCGATGTCGCGAAGGCTTCCCGCACACGGGCCTGTCCCACGCACCACCGCCTCCATCTCGAAGGAGAGGTTGCCCAGCTCGGCCGGCGAGTATACAAAATCGGAGTGTTGCGCTCCCCGACCGAACGGAGCGCCGAGGACCCGCACCCTGCAACGCCGGCTGCCGTCGGCCGCGTCTCCGGCGGCCTCGATCAGGAGGGCCATCTCCTCGAACCGCCTCACCCTCTCCGATCCAGGCCCAGGCGGCGCGCTCATCGTCGTCCCCCGCGCCGGCGATCCATCTGCCGGCCCCTACGACGAGCAGACACTCCGGGGACGCTGGTTGTTTAGTCCGCCACGGGCGAGGCTACGCGGCCCCGGTGCTGAGCTGCGAGTTTGTTGCTCGCGGTCTCATTCCCGCTCCGGAGCCTGAGCGGCTTGCCACAGCTCCGTGTACTTGTCCACCACGTAGGGGCTCAGCTCGGCCCCTAGCCCGGCGGGAAGCTTCAGCGCGCGAATGATCTCGATCACGTCTGCCAGATCTTTCAGGCGGTGGGGGGCCGTCATGCCCGACGCGAGCTTCAGCTCGATCAGGACGGGGAGCGGCAGCAAGGCCACGCGCTCGCCGCGCACGGCAACCTTGGCCGGGTCCGGGAAGCTGACAGGCTTGGGCAGA
>DATKFK010000165.1:0-3165 GCA_035544375.1 Thermoanaerobaculia bacterium | reverse complement strand
GCTCGCGCGGCGCCCAGACGCCGGCGTAAAGACCCTGTGCGTCTCGCCTCTCAAGGCGCTCATCAATGACCAATTCCGGCGCCTCGAGGGTCTCTGCAGCGATCTGGGCATTCCGTTGTATCGCTGGCACGGCGACGTGCCGGCCAGCTTCAAGAAGAAGCTGCTGCGGCACCCAGAGGGAGTACTGGTGATCACTCCCGAGTCGCTCGAGGCGCTATTTGTGTTGCACGGTTCGCAGGTCGGCTCGCTCTTCGAAGGCCTAACCTATGCCGTGATCGACGAGCTGCACGCCTTCATCGGCACCGAGCGCGGCCGGCAGCTGCAGTCACAACTTCATCGCCTGGAGCTGGTCATTGCCCGCCGCGTGCCGCGCATTGGATTGAGCGCTACCTTGGGCGACATGAACCTTGCCCGCGAATTCTTACGCCCCGGTGGCAGTGCGACCGTTCGCTGCATCGAGTCATCCGCGAGCCGTCAGGAGGTTCGAGTCCAGGTCCGCGGCTACCGCCGCGCGGCTGAGGTCAAGGATCAGTTGGGTCCCGCCAGGGAAGCCGCCGAGGCGCCCGAGGACGAGATAGCCAACCACCTCTTCACGACCCTGCGTGGCACGACCAACCTGGTTTTTGCGAATTCACGCGCCATCGTGGAGCAATACGCCGATCGCCTACGGAGGCTGTGCAAGGATCTCGGCGTGCCCAACGAATTCTGGCCGCACCACGGAAATCTCTCCAAAGGATTGCGTGACGAAACCGAAGCGGCTCTCAAGGACCGATCGCGTCCCGGCACGGCCATATGCACCACGACCCTGGAGCTTGGAATCGACATCGGCGCCATCGCGAGCATCGCCCAGATCGGCGCGCCTCCGTCGGTGTCCAGCACGCGGCAACGGCTCGGGCGCTCAGGCCGCGGCGGCGGACCCGCGGTCCTGCGCGCCTATATCGTCGAGCGGGAGCTCCAGCGCGATAGCCCGCTCGGCGATGCCCTGCGGGTGCAACTGGTACAAACGATCGCCACGATCGATCTACTGCTAGAGCGGTGGTGCGAGCCGCCGTTGCCGGTCGCTCTTCACCTATCGACCCTCGTCCAGCAGATCCTCTCCCTCATCGCTCAGCACGGCGCGCTTCGCGCCGCACCGGCTTGGAAAGACCTCTGCGAGCGGGGACCGTTCTCGAGCTTGCGCCGAGAGCAATTCGTGGGCGTCCTGCGGAGCCTGTCCCGTCACGGCCTCATCCAGCAAGACCATTCCGGCGAGCTCGTATTAGGAGCCGTGGGCGAGCGCCTGGTCAATCACTATGGCTTTTACGCCGCCTTCACCTCGCCTGAGGAGTACCGCATCGTGGCGGACGGCCGCGTCCTGGGCAGCATGCCGGTCCAGATGTCTCTCGCCGTGAACGGCCTACTGATCTTCGGTGGTCGCCGCTGGCGGATCGTCCGGATCGATCCTGAGCAGAAGACGATCGACGTGCAGCCGGCGCAGGGGGGGCGGCCGCCGGCCTTCGTGCCGACCGAGGCTCCACCCGTGCACGATGCCCTACGCGGCAGGATGTTCGAGATCTTCCGGCAGACCGCCGTCCCGACCTATCTCACTGACCGCGCGATAGCCTTCTTGGCCGAAGCGCGCGACAACTTCGCCCGATATCGTCTCGCCGAGGTCCGATGGCTAGCGGAGGGCGATTCGGTCCTGATCTTTCCTTGGTGCGGCGATCGCATTCTGGACACTCTCGGCCTTTGGATGCGGGCGCTCGGCCGCGAGACCGTCAGCTATGGGATCGCACTGTGTCTTGCGCGAACCACCGAGAGAGAAGCCGGCCACCTGCTCGAGACGATGGCCGCAAGCGAGCCTCCAAGCGGCACCGAGCTGGCGCGTGCCGTCGCCAACCTGCGCCGCGAAAAGTTCCACCCTTACCTGGATGAGGATCTCCTTGCTGACGACTATGCCACCAGCCGGCTGGACCTTGCCGGCGCCCGCGAGACAGTCCTGCGGCTGCTCGAGCCAAGGTAAACACGGCAAGGGACCAGTGGCCACATGTAAGGCACGCCAATGCTGGGGCGGTTGTGCTTCTGGCCGTTCGGCATTTCTCGCGGCGACAAGGCGGCATACGGATCGGAACATTTCAGCGTGGCCAGATCGATTCGCCTGGTAAGGCCGATCGCGACGCTCGCCGTGGATCTTCCAGTTCCCACGGTCTGGTGGCCGAAGATGGTCCCGCCGATCAGCTCGGTTTGCTTCAAGATCCTGAGGTTACCGTGGTGACCGGGCTGCCTAAATGGCTCGTCCCCGCGATAGTCCCCATCCAAGCCTCAACACCGCCTATCCGGCTGCCTGCCTGGAAGCTTGCGGTCTCAGTGGCGGGAAAGGTCGGCTCCGAGCCTCCAGTCGTTGGCAGGACCCGACGCCAGCAGACTGGACGTCTGGAAGAGGCCAAAGTCCGTACAAGCTCGCCCGGTCGGATCGCTCGCCTCATCCGAAATCGGCTAAAATGTCGCCAAATACCTATAGCCGAATATTCAACTCGGTCTATACATTAGCTCTTGCACCGGCGTTGTTGATAGAATGCACCGTAGCGAGGGTAAGCATGACCACCATTCATAATCCCGATCAGTACATGGCCAGTTTGCGCCAAGTCATCGCCCAGGGGCGGAAGCGCATAGGCTTTCTCATTGGAGCGGGCGCACCGGCCGGGATGAGCACGCCAGCCGGTAGTACGCCTCTGATTCCTGCGGTAGCGGGCCTCACCGATCAGGTTCTAGCAGCAGTAGCTGCCACCTATGGGCCAACGCTTGATGGTATCCGAGCAGATCTCACGGACCCTAACATCGAAACAATCCTCTCGCGCGTCCGAAGTCTTGCGGGCGTGATCGGTAGGACCCAAGTCCACGGGTTAGATGGCATAGGTCACAACGCCCTCGGTGAAGCACTATGCGCTGAGATCGGAAAAATAGTTGACCGCCCGCTTCCCGATGGTCCCGGCCCCTACCCTGACCTTGTGAATTGGATTTCAGGCACCGACCGCGAGCACCCAATCGAGGTTTTCACAACGAACTATGATCTCCTGCTCGAGCAGGCGTTCGAACGTGCCAGGGCTCCTTTCTTCGATGGCTTCGCCGGTGCGCGCGAGCCTTTTTTCGAACCGTCCACAGTGGCAGGAAATGACCTTCCTGCCC
>DATKFK010000164.1:0-9965 GCA_035544375.1 Thermoanaerobaculia bacterium | reverse complement strand
CGCAGCGGCGGCTCCGAGCTGGTCATGGACCCCGCCAACCCCAACAAGCTCTTCGCCTCGCTTTGGGACTACCGCCGCTGGCCCTGGTTCTTCCGCTCCGGCGGGCCGGGATCGGGCCTCTACGTCACCTATGACGCCGGCGACACCTGGAAGCGGCTCACCGAGGACGACGGCCTGCCCAAGGGCAACCTGGGCCGGATCGGCCTGGCCATCGCTCCCTCCGAGCCGCGGATCGTCTATGCCCTGGTGGAGGCCGAGGGCGACAACGTCGTGCTGCGCTCCGAGGACGGCGGCCGCGGCTGGCAGACCGTGAACCGCGACCAGACGACCAGCGAGCGGCCGTTCTACTACGCCGACATCCGCGTCGATCCGCAATGGCCCAGCCGCGTCTACAGCCTCACCGCGCGGCTCAGGGTCTCCGACGACGGCGCCAAGACGTTCCGGCCGCTGGGCCACTCGCGCGACATCCACGGCGACTACCACGCGATGTGGATCGATCCCCACGACGGCCGCTACCTGATCGCCGGCGAGGACGGCGGCGTCGGCATCAGCCACGACCGCGGCGACACCTGGCAATTCGCCGCCGACCTGCCGTTCGGCCAGTATTACCACGTCGCGGTGGACATGGACGTCCCCTACAACACCTACGGCGGGCTGCAGGACAACGGCTCCTGGCGCGGCCCCAGCTCGGTGTGGGAGCTGGGCGGCATCCGCAACGTCCACTGGCAGATCGTCGGCGGCGGCGACGGCTTCGTGACCCTGCCCGACCCGAGCGACTCGCGGGCCGGCTACTCCGAATCGCAGGGCGGCGAGATCGGGCGCTTCGACCTGCGCTCCCACGAGCGCAAGCGCATCAAGCCGGCCGAGCTGAGCCTCGATCCGGCCAAGCGCCTGCGGTTCAACTGGAACGCCGCCATCGCCCAGGACCCCTTCGACCCGGCGACGATCTACCTCGGCAGCCAGTACCTCTTCAAGTCGACCGACCGCGGCGACACCTGGACGGCGATCAGCCCCGACCTCACCACCAACAACCCGGACTGGCAGCACCAGGACCAGACCGGCGGCCTCACCCTCGACGCCTCCGGCGCCGAGAACTACTGCGCGATCCTGACCATCGCGCCCAGCAAGGTCGAGCGCGGCGTCATCTGGGCCGGCACCGACGACGGCCGGGTGCAGGTGACCCGCGACGGCGGCAAGAGCTGGACCAGCGTCGAGGCCAACGTCCCCGGCGTCCCCGAGCACACCTGGGTGCCGCAGATCCGCGCCTCGACCTACGGCGGCGGCTCGGCGTTCGTGGTCTTCGACGACCATCGACGCTCCAACTGGACCCCTTACGCCTATCGCACCGACGACTACGGGAAGACCTGGAAGAGCCTCGCCAACGGCCATCTGTGGGGCTACGCCCTGTCCATCGAGCAGGACCCGGTGGACCGCGACCTGGTGTTCCTGGGCACCGAGTTCGGGCTGTACGTGTCGTTCGACGGCGGCGCCCACTGGCTGCCGTGGAAGCACGGCCTGCCGACGGTCTCGGTGATGGACATCGTCGTCCACCCGCGCGACTTCGACCTGGTGCTGGCCACCCACGGGCGGTCGCTCTACATCCTCGACGACATCACGCCCCTGCGCCAGATCACCGCCGCCAGCTTGCAGGAGCCGCTCCACCTCTACCAGGGGATGCCGGCGCTCGAGCACCGCATGACCCAGGGCCCGGGCGCCTACGAGCCCGGCAGCGGCGAGTTCCGCGGCGAGAACCGGCCGTACGGCGCCCTGCTCACCTATTCGCTCAACCTCCCGGGACTGCCGCTGCCCGGCGACCAGGAGGAGCGCGAACGCAAGGAGCACGAGCGCGGGGAGCACGCCCGCCAGGCGGCCTCCTCAGGCGCCGCGGCGGGTGCGGCGACTGGAGTGCCGGCGGGGGCGCCGGCGGGAGCGCCGGCCGCGGCGGCCCCGGCGGGCGGCGAGGAGGGAGGGCATGAGGCCGAGGAGCACGAGGCGGGGGCCGGGGCCGCGGCGGGCGGCGCTCCCGGGGCCGGCGGCGGCGCTCCGGGCCAGCCCGGGGCGCGTCCCGGCGAGCCGCAGGTCGAGATCCGCATCGCCGATGCCGCGGGGAAGGTCGTCCGCACGTTCAAGGGGCCTGCCAAGCAGGGCGTCAACCGCGCCGCCTGGGACCTTGGCCGCGACCTCTACAAGCAGCCGCCGCGCGGCGAGCGCGGCGACTTCTTCCGCCGCGACAGCGGCCCGCAGGTACCGCCCGGCACCTACCAGGTGACCGTCAGCTTCAAGGGACACGAGGCCAAGGGGACGGTCCAGGTGGCCGCCGATCCTTCGACCCACAACACCGACGCCGACTGGCAGGCCCGCGAGGCGGCGCTGCGGCGCATCGGCGAGCTGCAGGATTCCGTGGTCGAGGCCATCGAGCGGCTCGGCGCCGCCCGCACCGACCTCGACGTGGTGGTCGCCAAGGTGCGCCGCGCCGACGCACGCCAGGAGGAAAAGAAGAAGAAGGAGGCAGCGGCAAGCGGCGGCGGCGCGCCGGCCGGCGGTGACGCCTCTCCGGCGGCCAAGGGCGGGGCCGGCACCGCCGCCCCGGCCAATCCGCTGCTGCGCTCGGCCCGCGACCTGCGGCGGAAGATCAACACCGTGGAGCGGCGCCTCTTCGTGGCGCCGACCACCAAGGGGATCGTCGACGATCGGACGGCGCTCAGCCGTGTGCAGCTGGCGCTGTTCTCGATCGATTCGTCCTGGGACGCGCCCAGCGCCACCCAGCGGGCCGAGCTGCAGCAAGCCGAGACCGCCACGGCGGCGGCGCTGCAGGAGGTCAATCACCTGATGAGCGAGGACGTGGCGGCCTTCCGCAAGCAGGCGGCCGCCGCCCACGTCGACCTCCTCCCCGCGGAGTCGCCGCTCGAGCTGCCGCCGGCGCCCTGAGCGATCGCCGGAGGCAAGGCTGCCTTACCCCTTGCCTCCGGTCGTCAGATCTCGATGCAGATCTTGCCGAAGTGGCGGCCTGCCGCCATGTGCTCGAAGGCGGCGCGCGCCTCGGCCAGCGGGAAGGTGCGATCGATCACCGGCCGCAGCTTGTGCATCGAGACCGCGCGGTTGAGCGCCTCGAAGCTGGCGCGCGAGCCGACCAGCACCCCCTCGACCCGCAGGCGCCGCATCTGGATGGCGGGGATCGAGATCTCCGTGGTGTTGCCGCCCAGCACGCCGATCAGGTAGATGCGGCCGCCGCCGCGCACCGCCTGCAGCGATTGCGGCAGCGTCGCCGCGCCGCCCACCTCGAGCACGTAGTCAACCCCCTCGCCGCCGGTCAGCTCCTTGACCCGCGCGCCCCACTCCGGCACCTGGCGGTAGTTGATGCCTTCGGCGGCGCCCAGCCGGCGGGCATACTCGAGCTTCTCGTCGCTGCTCGAGGTGATGATCGCCCGCGCTCCCTGCATCACCGCCAGCTGCAAGGCGAAGAGCGACACCCCGCCGGTACCGAGCAGCAGCACGCTTTCGCCGGCCTTGAGCCCGCCCTCGACGAGCGCGCTCCAGGCGGTGACCGCGGCACAAGGCAGGGTGGCCGCCTCCACGTCGCTCAGGTGCGCGGGCGTCTTGACCAATCCCTCTTCGCTCAGCGCCACCTGCTCGGCCAGCATGCCGTCGAGCGGGCCGCCGAGCGTCGTGCGCACCAGGTCGCGGGTCGGCTCGCCGGCCAGCCACCCCTGGGCGAAGATGCCGCAGACGCGGTCGCCGGGACGCACCCGCGACGTGCCCGGGCCGACGGCGACCACCTCGCCGGCGCCATCCGAGCAGGGGACCAGCGGCAGCTTCTGCTTGGGGTTGTAGCGCCCCTCGGCCATCAGCAGGTCGCGGTAGTTGAGCGACGCGGCGCGGACCCGCACCAGCGCCTGGCGATGGCCGGGGCGCGGCTCGGGGCGCTCGGCCAGGGCGAGATGATCGAGGCCGAAGCCGCCGCGGATCTCGACGGCGCGCATGGTTTGCGCGCCCGCCGCCGGTTCCGCGGCTGCCGCCGCCGGGGCCGTCGGGGGCAGGGGTTCCGTCATGGCTCCTCCTCGAGCGCCCGGCGCATGCTGGCGACCAGCTCGGCGGCGGTGGACGCTTCCAGCTTGCCGGCCGGCCAGCCGATGCCGAGGCCGGCCTGCCCCGTCTTGGGGATGATGTGGAAGTGCACGTGCATGACGACCTGGGAGGCCTGCCGGCCGTTGTTCTGCAGCACGTTGTAAGCGCTGATCCCGGTGGCGCGCACCACGGCGCGGCAGAGGCGCGGCAGCACGCGGCCAAGAGCCGCGGCCGATTCGTCGGACAGCTCGTGCAGGTGCGCCTTGCGCTCTTTCGGGATCACCAGGGTATGGCCGACCGACAGCGGGTTGACGTCGAGGAAGGCCAGCACGTGCTCGTCCTCGTAGACGCGGTGGCAGGGGATCTTGCCGTCGAGGATCTGACCGAAAACCGTCTCCTTCGCTTCGCTCATGGCAGGCTATTGTAGTGCGACCGGGGAACGCTGCCGCGCTGCCGGCGGTGCCGGCGTCGGGTTTGCCATTGCACAGGTGGATGGCTACACTGTGACAAAAAGCGCCGCTTGGAATCTCCGCTGCTCGTCCTGGGAGGATTTTATGAAGAGATTGGCATTGCTTGGCAGGGTGGGTGTCGGCACCGCCGTGGGGTTGCTCTTCGCCGTCAACGGCCTCCTGGCGCAGCCGGCCACCGGCCCGGAGATCAAGATCGGCGGCGTCTTCGACTTGACCGGGATCACCTCGGACGTCGGCAAGTCCTACGCGCAGGGCGTGCGCGAGGCGGTCGAATGGACCAACGCGCACGGCGGGATCAACGGCAAGCGCCTGAAGCTGGTGGATGCCGATTACGGCTACAAGATCCCGGAAGCGATGGCCCTCTACAAGCGCCTGGTCAACGACGAGAAGGTGGTGCTGATCGCCGGCTGGGGCACGGGCGACACCGAGGCGCTGCGCGAGCAGGCGGCGCGGGACAAGATCCCCTACGTCTCCGCGTCGTTCTCCGCCCATCTCGCCGATCCCGCCAAGAATCCCTACAACTTCTTCGCCGCGCCGACCTATTCGGACCAGCTCCGGGCGTGGCTGCTGTGGGTCAAGGACGACTGGAAGGACAGGTCGCGCCCGCCCAGGGTCGCGGCCCTGTTCGGCGACAACGCCTACGGCCGCTCGCCGCTCACCGCGGGCAAGGAGTTCGCCAAGGAGATCGGCATCGACTGGGCGTACGAGGGCGTGCTGCCGGGCGCGTTCCAGGATGCCACCAGCCAGCTGCTCACCATGCAGAAGGCCGGGGCGGACTACGCTTACATCAACGTCACCACGACCGGCACCTCGATCATCCTGAAGGACGCCGCCAAGCTCGGCCTCAAGACCAGGTTCGGCAGCAACCCCTACGGTTTCAGCGAGGCCCTGCCGGCGGTCGGCAGGGAAGCCGCCGAAGGGGTCACCGGCGTGATGCCGCATCCGCCCTACGGCGCCAACGTGCCGGGCATGAAGCGGATCGCGGACTTCGCCAAGGGCGCGGCGCACGACGCCCTCTACGTGCGCGGCTGGGCCACGACCGCGGTGTTCGTCGAGGGCCTGAAGCGCGCCGACAAGGCCGGCCAGTTGAACGGCGAGGGGATCAAGAGCGCGCTCGAGTCGCTCAGGAACTTCGACCTGGGCGGGCTCGGCTGCAACATCACCTATACGCCGACCGACCACCGCCCCTGCACCACGACGCCGATCTACCAGGTCAGGAACGGCGCGCTCGTCAAGCTCAAGGACTACGACGTGCCGCGCAAGGCCGAGTGGCTCGGCATGTAGCGCGCAGCGCGCGCTCCCCGCGGTCGCGGCGCCGGCGGCGGCATGCTCGAAGTCGACAACGTCGAGGTCGTCTACGATCGCGCCATCCTGGTGCTCAAGGGCGTCTCCCTGGCGGTGCGGGAGCAGCAGATCGTGGCCCTGCTGGGGCCGAACGGCGCCGGCAAGTCCACCCTGCTGAAGGCCATCTCGGGATTGCTGAAGTCGGAGGAAGGGGAGGTCACCGACGGCGCCATCCGGTTCCGGGGCGAGCGCATCGATCGGCTGGAGCCCGAGGCCGTCGTTCGCGCCGGCATCTTCCAGGTGATGGAAGGGCGGCGCGTCTTCGAGGACCTGACCGTCGACGAAAACATCCTGATGGGCGCCTTCACCCGCGCGGACAGGGCCGCCGTCAAACGGGACCACGAGCTGGTGTTCGGCTACTTCCCGCGCCTGCGCGAAAGGCGCCGCCAGCTCGCGGGCTATCTTTCCGGCGGCGAGCAGCAGATGCTCGCCATCGGCCGCGCCCTCATGTCCCGCGCCCGCCTGATGCTCTTGGACGAGCCCTCGCTCGGGCTGGCGCCGCTGCTGGTCAAGGACATCTTCGCGATCATCCGCAGGATCAACCGGGAGGAGAAGACCACCATCCTGCTGGTCGAGCAGAACGCCCACCTGGCGTTGTCGATCGCCGATTTCGGCTACATCATGGAGAACGGCCGCGTGGTGCTCGACGGCGACGCCGCGAAGCTCAGGGCCAACGAGGACGTCAAGCACTTCTACCTGGGCGGCGCCAAGGGCGGCGAGCAGAGGAGCTACCGCGACCTGAAGTTCTACAAGCGGCGCAAGCGCTGGCTGTCCTGAGGCGCCGCCGCCTTGGGCAACGGGCCGTGATCCGCCCGGGCCGACCCTGAATCGAGGTCCATGCGATGCCCCAACCGCGGCCCCACACCACCCTCGACGCCGAGCTGGAATCGCGGCCGCCGGCGGACCGGATCGCCCACCTGGAGAACCGGCTGCGCCAGACGGTCGCCCATGCCTACACCCACGCGCCGCATGTCCGCGCCGCGATGGACGCAGCCGGCCTCGCGCCGCGCGACGTGCAACGCCTGGGCGACCTGGCGCGGCTGCCCGTCACCAGGAAGGACGAGCTGCCGGCATTGCAGGCGGCGGACCCGCCGTTCGGCGGCCTGGCGGCGGTGCCCGCCCAAAGCCTGCAGCGCATCTTCTGCTCCCCGGGAAACATCTTCGATCCCCAGGGGCAGGGACGGGACTACTGGCGCTTCGGGCCGGCGCTCGCCGCCGCCGGGTTCCGGGCCGGCGACATCGTGCTCAACACCTTCGCCTATCACCTGACGCCCGCCGGCTTCATGTTCGACGGCGCGCTGCGCGCTCTGGGGTGCGTCGTGGTGCCGACCGGTCCCGGCCATACCGAGCTGCAGGTGCGGATCGCCTCGCACCTGGGCGCCACCGGCTACGTGGGCACGCCGAGCTTCCTCTACGCCATCCTGAAGCACGCCGCCGCGGCGCGCTCGCCGCTGCAGATCGAGGTGGCCTACGTCACCGCCGAGATGCTGCCGGAATCGCTGCGGCACGAGCTGGAAACCGATTTCGGCATCCGCGTGCTGCAGGGCTACGCCACCGCCGACGCCGGCATGCTGGCCTACGAGTGCCCGGAAAAGCAGGGCATGCATCTGCACCCCGAGGTGATCGTCGAGGTCCTCGACCTCACGAGCGGCGAACCGGCCGCGCCGGGGCAGCCGGGAGAGGTCGTGGCGACGATCTTCGACGAGGCCTATCCCCTGGTCCGCTTCTCGACCGGCGACCTCAGCGCCTTCCTCGCGGACCAGCCGTGCCCCTGCGGGCGCACCGCGCCGAGGCTCGCGGGCATCCTGGGACGGGTCGGCGACGCGGTCAAGGTCAAGGGCATGTTCGTGCACCCGCGCCAGATCGGCGACGTCGTCAAGGGCTTCCCCCAGGTCGCGCGGCTGCAGGCGGTGGTGACGCGCGCGGCGCACCTGGACCATCTGCACTACCTGGTGGAGCTCGCCGCTGCCGAGGCGCCGGCCGCCGGGCCGGCCGCGGAGCCGGCCGCCGGGCTGGCTGCGGCGCCGGCCGCGGAGCTGGCCGCCGGGCTGGCCGGCCTGGCGGAAGGCCTCGCCGCGGCGTTGCGCGAGCAGCTGAAGGTGCGCGGCGACGTGGAGATCGTGCCTCCCGGAACCATCCCCGCGGCGGGCAAGACGATCGACGACCGCCGGGTCTGGGAGTGATCCATGGGCGGCGTGCCGCAGCTCGAGGTGAGGGACGTGACGCTGCGCTTCGGCGGCGTCACCGCCTTGCAGAGCGTCAGCTTCGCGGTCGAGAGCGGCGCCATCCACGCCATCATCGGTCCCAACGGCGCCGGCAAGACCAGCATGCTCAACGCCATCAGCGGCGTGGTGCGGCCGCAGCAAGGCCGCATCCTCCTCGACGGCGAGGACGTCACCCGCCTGTCGCCGCACGCCCGCACCCGCCTCGGCCTGGCGCGCACCTTCCAGAACATCGCGCTGTTCAAAGGGATGACGGTCCTGGACAACCTCTTGATCGGCCGCCATACCCACCAGCGGTGCGGCCTCTGGAGGGGCGGCATCTACTACGGCCCGGGCCGCGACGAGGAGGTGGCGCATCGCCTGGTGGTCGAGGAGATCATCGATTTCCTCGAGATCCAGCACATCCGCAAGCAGGTGGTGGGCACGCTCGCCTACGGCTTGCAGAAGCGCGTCGAGCTGGCGCGGGCGCTGGCGCTGGAACCCAGGATCCTGCTGCTCGACGAGCCGATGGCCGGCATGAACGCCGAGGAGAAGGAGGACATGGCGCGCTTCGTCATCGACGCCAATGAAGACCGCGGCACGACGGTGGTGATGATCGAGCACGACATGGGCGTGGTGATGGATATCTCGCGCCGCGTGGTGGTGCTCGACTTCGGCTGCAAGATCGGCGACGGCACGCCGCAAGAAGTGAAGCGCGATCCGCACGTGCAGCAGGCGTACCTGGGACAGGAAGACGCGGTGTAGGCGACGATGGAGCCGGACACCTTCCCCAAGCTGCTGGCCGCGACCGCCGCGCGGCTCGGGGCGCGGACGGCGCTGCGCGAGAAGGACCTCGGCATCTGGCAGGAAACCAGCTGGCGGCAGTACCACGACCACGTGCGCGACTTCTCGCTGGGCCTCCTCGCCCTCGGCCTGCGACGCGGGGACAAGGTCGCGATCATCGGCGACAACCGCCCGGAATGGCTCTACGCCGAGCTCGGCGCCCAGGGCGCCGGCGGCACCGCGGTCGGCATCTACCAGGAATCCAACCTCGACGAGGTGGCCTACGTCATCGATCACTCGGACGCGGTGCTGGTGGTGGCCGAGGACCAGGAGCAGGTGGACAAGATCCTCGACGTGATCGAGAAGCTGCCCAAGGTCAGGCATGTCATCTACAGCGACCCGCGCGGCATGCGCCACTACCGGCACCCGGCGCTGATCAGCTTCGCGGCGGTGGAGGAGAAGGGCCGCGCGCTCGGCCGCGGCCAACCGCGCCTGTGGAGCGAAAACGTCGCGGCCGGCAGCGCCGACGACGTGGCGATCCTCTGCTACACCTCGGGGACCACCGGCTTTCCCAAGGGCGCGATGCTGACCTATCGCAACCTGCTCACCATGGCGACCAGCCTGAACCAGGTCGATGCCAAGCTGCCGGACGACGAGCTCGTCTCCTTCCTGCCGCTGGCGTGGATCGGCGAGCAGATGATGTCTCTCGCCAGCAGCCTGGCGATCGGCTTCACCGTCAACTTCCCCGAAGAGCCCACGACCGTGACCGAGGACATCCGCGAGATCGGCCCCCACATCATGTTCGCGCCGCCGCGGGTCTGGGAGAACATCAACTCGATGGTGCAGGTGAAGATCATGGACACCACCCGCGCCAAGCGCCTGCTGTACGGGCTGTGCATGCCGGTGGGCTACAAGGTCGCCGACCTGCGCCTCGGCAAGCGGCCCGTGCCGCCGCCGTGGCGGGCGGCCTACGTGCTGGCCCACTGGCTCCTGTTCCGGGCGCTCAGGGACCGGCTCGGCCTCGCCAACATCCGCAGCTGCTCGACCGGCGGCGCCGCCCTGGGCCCCGACGTGTTCCGCTTCTTCCACGCGCTCGGCGTGC
>DATKFK010000163.1:0-2212 GCA_035544375.1 Thermoanaerobaculia bacterium | reverse complement strand
ACGATGTCACCCGGGTCCTCGCCCCGCTCTTGGCCGGCATCCTCACCTTGATCTGTAGGGGCGCCACAGCGGGCGCCCGCCCGGACCGGCACATCCGCCTGCCTGGGCCTGCCTGGCGGAATCGTAAGGAGCCCTTCGATGAAGACCAGCAAGAAACCGGCGATCGACCGGATCAAGCTGCATCGCGAAACACTGCGGGACCTCTCGAGCCTTCGGCAGGTCGCCGGCGGCGTCACCGCACCCGGCGCCAGCTGCTACCCGGTGGTCTGCTTCACCACTACGGTGGCATCGTCCTGCTGCTGACCCGGATTTCCGTCCTGGAACACGAACGGGGGGTTCCCACGCTCCTGAAGGGGGGCTCCTCGCGCTCCCCGCGCGCGCAGCCCGACGGCCGGCCGCCTGGCACCCATCTTGCCTTCTTGAAATATGAAGGCAGGACGGTCGGCTGCGTCGCGCCTGGCGCGGTGCAGGCTTGCGATCCTTCCGGGCCTTCAAGTCGATTCACTGATCATCCTGAGAGGTGACACCATGAATAGATTGAGCCTGTTCACAGGGCTGATACTGGCCCTCGCGCTTGCCGCGGCCGCGGCCGCCCAGAGCGATCAGACGGGCACCGCCGGCGCGCAGCAGCAGACCGCGCCGGCACAGGCCGCGCCGGCACAGGCCGCGCCAGCACAGGCCGCGCCGGCACAGACCGAGCCAAGCTCGGCCGGCAGCCCGCAGCAGGGCACGGGCACCGACGCCAGCCAGGAGCCCTCCACCGCGCCGACCTCCCCGGGCTCACGGACGCCGGCCGGCGCTCCGAGCAGCCCGGCCACCGCGGGCGGCAGCACCCCAAGCTCGGTCCTGGCGGCCACCGACAAGACGTTCATCCGCGATGCGGCTCTCGGCAATCTCGAGGCCGAGGAGCTGGGCCGGCTGGCCGCCGAAAAGGCTTCCAGCCCCGACGTCAAGTCGTTCGGGCAGAAGATGGCCGATGACCACAAGCAGGCCAACGAAACGCTGAAGAAGGTCGCTTCCTCGCTGCAGTACGAGCCGCCGAGCCGGCCGTCGTCGCGCATCAAGTCCGAGAAGGCCCGGCTCGAAAAGCTCTCCGGCACCGACTTCGACCGCGAATTTCTCAACCTGGTGGTCAAGGAGCACCAGAAGGACGTTTCGGTGTTCGAGCGCGAGTCCAAGCGCGACGCGGCTCCCGCGGGCCTCAAGAGCTTCGCCGGGAGCACCCTGCAGGGGCTCCAGGAGCACATCAGGATGGCCCAGGACCTCAGCAGCAAGCTGGGCGCCGGCAGCTCCTCGAGCCCGGGCAGCTCGAGCAGCCCGCAGCATCGGTGAGGACCTTGCCCGGCCGCTGACCGGCGCTGGCCGCGCTTGGCGCCAAAGTAGCCGGCCGGCGGCTCAGTGCGCCACGCCGGCGACGAGGTGCAGGGCGGTGGCGACGCGCCAGGCGGTCCAGGCGAAGCCCGCCAGTGCGACGCCGGCCAGGTAGAGCATGACCAGGCGGGGATCGACCAGCACGCAGTCGCTCCTGCGCAGGCCGGCGCGCCAGGCTTGGGCATAGGCGCGGAAGCCCGCCAGGGCGAAGAGGGCGGCAACCAGGCCGGGCGAGACGATCCAGGCGAGCAGCGCGACCGTGGTGTAGACACAGAGCGGGAGCGGGTCGCGGATCGGCGGCGGCGGAATGGGCCGCTGCCGCTCGCCGGCGGCGGCCAGGGCTTCCTGGGCGGCACGGGCGCGGCGGGCTGCCGCGAGCGCGGCGCTCTCCACTCTTTCCGCGCTCTCCGCTTTCTCCGTGCTCTCCGCTCTTTCCGCGCTCTCAACGCCGGCGGCGGCCGGCAGCGTCGGCTCGCTCACCGGACTGCCTCCGCCGGCAGCCGTCCGGCGGCGCGCCGGCCTGCCCTCTCCGAGAGCTTGGTGCGGCCGAGCGCCGGCCAGGCCTGGGCGGCGCAGAAGGGGATGCATTGGTGCGCGGAGCCGCCGCCGTCGGCGGCGTCATGGCCGGGCCGGTCGCGGGCCGTGGCGACGTGCACGCAGCACTGGTTCAGGCGCTCTTCGATCATGGTGTGCATGTCCATGAAGGGCTTGACCGTGATCCGCTTCACCCGCCTGCCGAGCAGGTCGCGCAGGGCGTCCTCGCGGCCGGTCAGGGCGCCGCCGGCCAGGCGCAGGAGATCCGAGAGACCGAGATCGCAGCCGCGGCAGACGTTCTCGAACA
>DATKFK010000162.1:0-11847 GCA_035544375.1 Thermoanaerobaculia bacterium | reverse complement strand
GCACAGCAGCAGCGGCCGCCGCGGCTGGCGCGCCACCTCGGCAAGCAGCGCCGGCAGCGGCAACCGCAGGTCCGCCAGCGCCGCGGCCGCGCCGGGCACCGCGGACGCGGGAGCCACTTCGGGAGGCGCAGCCTTGGCGGGCGCCGAAGACGCCGCGGATGCCACGGGTGCCACGGCCACCATGGGCGCCGCAGCCGCCGCGAGCACCGCGGGCAGGAAGCGGGGCACGCCGCCGGCTTTGACGACCAGCATGCGGTACAGGCCGAAGCTCGGCTCGGTGCCCAGCACCTCTCCGCCCGGCTGGACCAGCGCCGACAGGCAGACGTCCAGCAGCTCGTTCGAGCCGTTGCCCACCAGGACGCCCTCGGCCGGCCAGCCGTGGAAGGCGCCGAGATCGCGGCGCAGCGCCTCGGCATGGAAGTCCGGATAGCGCGACCAGTCCGCCGCCGCCAGCTGCGCCGCCACCTGCCGCCTCAGCCACGCCGGCGGCCCGAAGGGCGCTTCGTTCTGATCCAGCTTGTGGCGGCAGGGCGAGAGGTCCAGGTGATAGGCGCTCAGCCGGCGCAGCTCCGGGCGCACCAGCGCGGCGGGATCGGCCGGAGGCTTCATCTCAACCCAACCTCCGCCGCGCCGCCGCGGCGTGCGCCGGCAGCCCCTCGGCAACCGCCAGGCAGGCCGCGGCCTCGGCCCAGCGCGCCGCCGCACCCGGCGTGAAGCGCACCGTGTGGCTGCGCCGCAGGAAGTCGTCGACCCCCAGCGCCGAGGCGAAGCGGGCGCTGCCGCAGGTCGGCAGCACGTGGCTGGGACCGGCAACGTAGTCGCCGAATACCTCCGGCGAGGCCGCCCCCAGGAACACCGCTCCGGCCGACCGCACCCGCTCGGCCAGCGCCTCGGCGCCGGCGCCGACCAGCTGCAGGTGCTCGGGAGCGATCCGCTCGACCAGCTCGAGCGCCTCGTCCCAGCCGTCGACCAGCAGCGCGGCGCCGAAGCGGTCGAGCGCCGCCCGCGCCGTGGCCGCGGCAGCGGCGCCGGCACCGGCGGCGACCTCGACACCGGCGGCGCCGGGGCCGGAGCCAGGGCCGGGGGCCTCGCCGCCGGAACCGAGCCTGGCCAAAGCCTGGAGCTGCGACCCGACCGCCGCCGCCACCTGCCGCGCCAGCGCGCGGTCCGGCGTGATCAGCACCGCTGCCGCCAGCGGATCGTGCTCCGCCTGGGCCAGCAGATCGGCGGCCACCAGCGCGGGATCGGCGCCGGCGCCGGCGACGATCACCACCTCGGTCGGCCCGGCCAGGCCGTCGATCCCCACGTCGCCGGCGACGAGCTTCTTGGCGGCGGTGACCCAGGCGCCTCCCGGTCCGACGATCTTGTCCACCCGCCGCACCGACTCGGTGCCGTAGGCCAGCGCCGCGACCGCGTGCGCGCCGCCCAGCCCCCACACCTCCTCGACGCCAAGGCGCGCCAGCGCATGGCGCAGCGCGGCGCTGCTCCTGAAAGCGGCGGGAGGCGTGGCGACGACGATCTCGGCGACCCCCGCCAGCCGCGCCGGGACCACGGTCATCACCACCGTCGACGGATAGCTCGCCCGCCCGCCCGGCACGTAGATGCCCACCCGGCGCAGCGGCAGCACCCGCTCCTCGAGCTCGACGCCGTCGTCCGAGGCCATGCGGTAACCGCGCCGTGCCTGCGGCGCGTGGAAGCGCTCGACGGCGGCGATGGCGCGCTCCAAGGCCTCGGGGAAACCGGCCGGCAGCTCGGCGCCGGCGGCGGCATCCGTCCAGCCGCCGCCGGCGGCGGCACCCTTATTGCCGGCGGCACCCCTCTTATCGCCGGCGGCACGTCCCCGATTGCCGGCCGCGGCCGCGGGTTCCACGTGCAGGCGCAGGTCCGCCGCGGCGCGGGCCTTGGCGCCGTCCAGCCGCCGCGCCAGGGCGAGCAGGGCGCGGTCGCCGCCGGCGCGCACCTGCTCGACGATCTTCGCCGCCTGCCGCAGCGTGCGCGCGTCGAGCACCGTGGCGGCGCGGCCGGTCAGCTCGGCGATCCGGCGGCGGCCGGCGCGCGAGTCCGCGGCGATGACGCGCAAGGGAGTGCCTCTCAAGCCACCGCTCCTGCCGCCTCCAGGCGGTCCAGCCAGCCGTTGATGCGGGCGCGATGGCGCTGGAAGGAAGCCCGGTTCACCACCAGGCAGGGCGCCACCTCGGCCACCGTCTCGATCTCCACCAGCCCATTGTCGGCGAGAGTGCGGCCGGTCTGCACCAGGTCCAGCGCGATCTCCGCCAGCCGCAGCACGGGCGCCAGCTCGACCGACCCCGAGAGCCGCAGGATCTCGGCCCCCCAGGGGCGGCCGGCAACCAGCCGCCGCGCCGTCAGTGGGTACTTGGTCGCCAGGCGCACCTGGCTGCCGGCGGCGGGCGGCGCGGGGGAGCGGCCGATCAGCGCGAAGCGGCAGCGGCCGGCGGCGAGCCGGGCCGGCACCAGCAGGTCGCCGTCGAGCTCGCCCAGCACGTCGCTGCCGACGATGCCGCAGTCCGCCACGCCGTGCTCGACATAGAGCGGCAGGTCCCAATCCTTGAGCGACAGCATCTCGACGCCGTCCTCGGGCAGCGCCGTGCGCAGGCTGCGGCCGCCGGTTTCGTACCCCGAAAGCCCCAGCCCCGCGGCGCGCAGGGCGGCCAGCGCCGGCTCGAGGTTGCGCCCCTTGGGCAGCGCCATGCGGATCATGGCTGCCGGCGCCCTCCAAGCGCCTGCACCGCCTCGCCGCCGGCCTCGGCCCAGCCGGCATCCCCAGCCCTGCCGGCCTCCGCCCTGCCGGCTTCCCCAGCCCTGCCAGCCTCCACGGTCCCGCCGGCCGCCACGGCCCCGCCGGCCTCGTCCGTTTCGCCGACCGCGAGCAGGCCGTCGAGGTTGAGCGAGAACCCTACCGCGGAGATGTCGGCGCCGAGCGCCCGGAAGAGGCTGCCGTAGCTGCCGCCGCCCCCTACCGGCACCGCCGCGGCGCCGGCATAGGCGCGAAAGACCAGGCCGTCGTAGTAGGAGCGCGCGCCCGCCTCGGCCGCCAGGTCGGGGTGCCGGCTGTTGCGCGCGAACTCCGCGAGGTCCACGCTCAGCCGCACCGCCGGGAAGCGCTCAGCCAGCTCTTCGCGCAGGGCCAGCAGCCAGCGCAGGCGCACCGCCGCCGCCGGTCCCAGCTCCTCCGGCCGCGCCGGCAGGCCGGTCTCGACGATCGGCAGCAGAGCGGCGCAGGCCCGGCGCACGACGGCGCGTTCGCGGCGCGCCACCGCCGCCGCCAGCTCGGCGGGCGGATGTCCCTCCGCCGCCGCCGCCAGCAGCGCCGCGTCCAGGCAGCCGGCGAGCCCCAGCACCACCTGCCGCGGACCGCCGCCGTCCGCCAGCGCCGCCAGGAACAGCCCCAGCACCTCCCGCTCCGCCTCCGCGGCCGGCTCGCCGGGGGCCGGCCCCGCCATGCCCAGCAGCTCCACGCCCATCTGGTAGAGCTCGCGCCCGCTGCCTGGCCGGCTCTCCTCGTAGCGCACCACGTCGCCGCGGTAGAAGAGGCGCAGCGGCAGCCGCAGCGAGTGCAGCCGCGGCGCCAGCAGGCGGGCCAGCATCGGCGTGAAGTCGGCACGCAGGGCCAGCTGCTCGCCGTCGCGGTCGATGAACCGGTACAGCTCGCCGCGGCTGGCCGGGGTGAGCAGCAATTCGTAGGGCTCCAGGTAGTCGAGAATCGGCAGGATCGCCTCGGCATAGCCGTGGCTCTCGACCAGTGTCGCCAGGCGGCCTTCCAGCCGGCGCCGCGACCGCGCGCTCTCGAAGAGCAGCGCCGCCACTCCGGTGGGCAGGGCCGCGGAGACCTTCATCGGTTCGCGCCTCGCGCAGGAAACCTCGATTGTGCGCCCAAAATCAAAACCTCCTTCCAGAGCGTCGGCCCGGAAGGAGGTAATGGTTTGAGCGCCATGGTCCTCGTCCCGGGTCGCGGCCGGGGCGAAAGGCCTCGGCTAGACAGTCGCGTGGTGGCCGTGACGACGCCAAGCGGAGGCTTGCACGCACGACGGGCAGTCCGCGCCCCGCAAATGCAGGCTGCGGAGGCTCCGTCGCAGGGCGCTGACACTTCCTACGGGTCGGGTCGCCGATGCCAGCGACGCGGCCGCGCGGGAGCGTGAGGATCTCGTGCTCGGCATGGCGCGATGATACCGGCACGTCCGCGACGGCGTCAAACTCCGCGCGCCAGGCGCGCCAAGCGCGCCGGACGGCCGCTCGGTGCCGGCGCCGGCACCAAGCGGACCACGAGAGCTCACGGACAGGTCGCGAACGCCGAGGTGTCCTGGATCGGCTGGAACGTGGTATTGGCCGGGTTGTGGTACGTCTTGACCGTGCCCGTCTTGGTATCGGTCACCGTCAGCGTGACCGCGACGTTGGTCAGGCCGCCGGCGAACACCCACCACTGGCTATTGAGCGAGCAGCCGTCGAGCACCTTGACCACGACCTCGACGTTGGTGTCGGAGAAGAACCACAGGTAACCGGTGTCGGTGGTCAGGGCGACGGCGTGAGCGTTGCCGGCATTGCCGCCGCCGGCGTCGAAGGTGGCCGTCACCGAAAAGCGCCCGCCGGCCACGCAGAGGGTGGCGTCGTTGGGGAGGCAGCCGGGAGCCGAGCTGCCGCACGTCAGGTTGATCGTGTAGGGTCCGGACTGGAACGAACTGGCGTTGTTGTTGGCCGACAGGGTCCAGGTGCCCGTCGAGTCGAGCGAGAACTGGATCTGCGCGGTTCCGGGGGACGGCGCGAAGTTGGCGGTCTTGGTGTGCCCGTTGGGGTCCAGCAGCGAGATGATGGGAGCGAAGGCCGAGCTGGTGAGCGTCGCGGTGATCGCCTCCTTGTTGGTGCCTTCGAAGATGTAGTAATCGACGGCGGTGCCGTCGTCCAGCTTGCAGTCCGTCGAGTCGAGGCTGCCGTTGATGGTCTGGCCGCAATCGATCGAGGTGAAGGTGTTGCAGGTCGCGGCCGGCCGCGGCGCGATCGCCTCGATGGCGTTGGTCTTGGCCGACCTGGCCTGGGCGAGCGCGGCGGCGGGAACGGCCAGAGAGAGGCAGAGGACGGAAACCCATGCGTTTCGCATCGAACGTCTCCTTCGACGTGGCGCACGCGTGGGCCTGCCGGCATGGAGCTGGAACCGGCCGATTCGGGTCAACCGCCGGCTGGCCAGAACGGGCGCCGAAAAACGGCCGGACGAGGCCGACTATAACCGGCGGAGCGCCGAAAGGACACCTCGGGCCGGGTCTGGCGCGCCGCGGGAGGCGGTTGAATTACGAGGTCGCCGGCGGCCCGGAAGGTCCGGGCGGCGGGGGGGGCGGCGCCGGCGCGTGCTCGAGCATCTCGCGCACCGTGGCGACGAGGTCGGCGCGCGGCACGGCGCGCTGGCCGGGACGCTGGGCCAGCCATTCGCGGCGCGCATCGACTTTCTTGGCGAGCTCGCGGCCGACCTCCATGTCCTTCAGCGTCACGATGCCGCGCTCCTTCTCCGTCGAGCCGTAGAGCAGCACGATCGGCACGCCCGTCAGGTCGCCGTACTTGATCTGCCTGCCGACGCCCTTTTCGCTCCCCAGGTACAGCTCGGCCGCGATGCCGGCGCGCCGCAGCTCGTAGGTCATCGCCAGGCACTCCGTCTCGAGATCGCGGTCGATGCGCGCCACCAGCACCTGCGCCGTGGCCTTCCTGCCCCCCGCGCGGCCCAGGTGCTGCAGCGCGGCGAGCAGCCGATCGACGCCGATCGAGGCGCCGGTGGCAGGCACCTTCTCGCCCAGGAAGCGCAGCACCAGGCTGTCGTAGCGGCCGCCGCCGAAGACCGATCCGTATTGCGGCGCGTCCAGCAGCACCGCCTCGAACACCGGGCCGGTGTAGTAGGCCAGGCCGCGCGCGATGCTCAGGTCCAGGGTCACCTGGTCGTCGCTGTAACCGAGCGCCGCCAGATGGCGCGAGATGCGCTCCACCAGGTCGATCTCCGCCGCCGCCTCGGGCAGCCCGGCGAAGAACGAGCGCAGGTGCGCGATCACCTCGTCGCGCCGGTCGGCGCGGATCGCCAGGAAGCGCTCGATCCTTTCGACCTGCGCCGCCGCCATGCCGAGGCCGCGGATGGTGTCGCCGGACTCGTCGCGGTAGCCGCTGGTGAGCTCGAGCTTGACCTTTTCGATACCCACCTTCTCGAGCTTGTCGAGCACGCGCAGCACGTCGGCGCCGCCGCCCTCGGGCACCGCGGCGGCGGCGAGGAGCAGGTCCAGGATGCCGCGGCTCGAGAAGCGGACGCGGAACGGTCCCACCTCGAGCGCCGCGAGCGTGTCGCACATGCCGGCGATGATCTCGGTGTCGGCGATCTCCGATTCGGCGCCGACCGAATCGAGGTCGAACTGGATGAACTCGCGATAGCGGCCGCTGCCGGGCTTGTCGGCGCGCCACACCGGCGCCACCTGGTAGCGGCGATACGGCCGCGGCAGGTCGTGGTACTGCGCCACCACCCGCGCCAGCGGCACGGTGAGGTCGAAACGCAGCCCCAGCGCCTCGCGCTCCGGGTTGTGCACGGTGAAGATCGACTGCTGCGTCTCCTGGCCGGCGGTGCCGGTCAGCACGTCGAGGTATTCGATGGCGGGGGTGCCGAGCGGCACGAAGCCGTAAAGCTCGTAGACGCCGCGGATGGTGTCGATCATCCGCTGCCGCGCCAGCATCGGCTCGGAGAGCAGATCGCGCAGGCCACGCGACAGGCGAGGCTCGACGGCTCCCTTCATGGCGAGTTTCCTTTACGTCGTCCGTAGTGGGGCTGCCGGGGCAGGCTTCGGCAGCGGGCAGAAGGCAGCGGCAGAAGCTAGCATCGATCGCCGGCCGCCGCAACCGGGCCAGCGCCTGGCGCGCGGCGCGCCAGCGCCAGCGGCGGCGGGCCGGCGAGCGGCAGGCGCTTCGACCTCGCGGGCACTAGCGCTGGCTTTCGGGGATCAGGCGTTCGACGATGACCACGTCGAGCCACCTGCCGTCGAGCTGGCCGTGCTTCTCGTACGTCCCCACCTCGCGAAAACCGCAGGTGCGGCACAGCGCCAGGCTCGCGGCGTTGAACGGGAAGATCCGCGACAGCAGCTTCCAGTAGCCGAGCCGAGCCGCCTCGGCGATCAGCGCCTCGAGCAGCAGGCGGCCCAGGCCCTGGCCGCGCGCGGCGCGGTCGAGATAGATCGAGAACTCGCCGATCCCGGCGTAGCAGCGGCGCGGGCTGTAGGACGAGAGCGCTGCCCAGCCGGCCACGGCGCCCGCGTGTTCGATCACCAGCATCGGCTGGGGAAGGTGCGGCGGCGACCGGAGGACGCCAGCCTCCGCCGCCGCCATCAGCTGCCGGGCGATATCGGCGGCCGTGCGCGGCGTGGTCTCGAAGGTGGCGCCGCGGTCGGCGATGCCCTGGTTGTAGATGTCGGCGATGCGCTGCGCATCCGCCGCGGTTGCCAGCCGGATCGTCGGCGCGCGGCTGCTCTCCATCCGGATCGCTCCCTGCCGCGGCATGAGGGCCGCGGCAGCCTGCGATCGTAGTCCAAGTCCAGCCGAACGCGCGGCGCCGAGCGCGCTAGCCCGAACCCGTAGGCTTGGCCGCGGCGGGCGCCGCCGCGGGCGCCAGATTCGTCTGGGCGCTCTCGACGCAGGACTTCGCCTCCTCGCTCGCCGGTTTCAGGCCCAACGCATCGCGGCAGCTGGCCCTGGCTCCCTCGGAGTCCCCAAGGGCGAGGTCCGCCTGACCCAGGCCGAGCAGAGCGTCGAAGTTCTGGAGCAGGTTGAGGGACTTCTTGAACTGCGTCTGCGCCGCGGCGTAGTGCTTCTTCTTGTCCGCGGCGTCCTTCGCGTCCGCCGCCTTCTTCATCTCGCGAATGCCGCGGTTGTACGCATCCGCCGCCCGATGGGGAACGTCCTCGGTCTGCGACAGGTGCCCCAGCTGCGAAGAGGACCCGACCGGCACGCTCCCCTGGGCGCCGGCGGAGACCGGCGACACGACGGCGGCCACGACGGCGACGACGGCCACGACGGCGACTGCACTGCTCTCGAAAATGAATCGCTTCACGTGTGCCTCCTTACCGGCTTCAGAGGGCTACCCCCACGGGTCTTGCGGCGGCTCCCATCGCAGCGCGAAGGGCTTCGCCGAGCCGCAAGGGATGCTCCACAGTGTGGATCGCACTGTCTCTTTCAGTATATCAGTTCCACGCGACTACTAAAACGCGACATGCGGACCGCGTCACAATCCTCTGGCAGCCACCGTCCGGGTAGTGGCTCAGCTCGAATCTCGGGAGGGGTTCGCGCCCCTCTCGGCGGGGGCTTGACAGTTGCCTTTTCTCTCTATATATTACCTATAGGTTATGGAACTAAGAGGTTATCGATAGATGACACCCGATTGCCTGGACATGACGTTCGCAGCACTCGCCGATCCCACGCGGCGGGCAATCCTGGCCCGGCTCGCCTCCGGCGAGGCGTCGGTGAGGGAGCTGGCCGAGCCGTTCGCCATGACCCAGCCCGCGATCTCCAAGCATCTCAAGGTGCTGGAGCGCGCCGGCCTGATTTCGCGCGGCCGCGACGCGCAGCGGCGGCCCCGCCGGCTCGAGGCCAGGCCGCTCGCGGAAGCCACCGAGTGGCTGGAAGGCTACCGCCGGTTCTGGGAGGGCAGCTTCCAGCGCCTCGACGCCCTGCTCGACGAGCTGCAGGCCGAGAAGGAAAGACATGGACGCGCCAAGACATAGAGGAGATCGCCGATGAAAAGCACCGGAGCTCTGCAACTGACGACGCCGACGGAGCGGGAGATCGTGCTGACGCGCGCCTTCGAAGCTCCACGCCATCTGGTCTTCGACGCCTTCACCAGACCCGAGCTGGTCAGGCGCTGGCTGCTGGGACCGCCCGGTTGGTCGATGCCGGTCTGCGAGATCGATCTCAGAGTGGGCGGAGCCTATCGCTGGGTTTGGCGCAACTCGGATGGGATCGAGATGGGGGTGCGCGGCGTCTATCGCGAGATCGCGCCGCCCGAACGCCTCGTCGCCACGGAGTTGTTCGACCAGTCCTGGTACCCGGGCGAAGCGCTGACCACGACCGTGCTCGCCGAGAGGGACGGCAGGACGATGCTCACGACCACGGTGCTCTACGAGTCGCGGGAGGCCCGCGACATCGCCCTGAGGTCCGAAATGGAGAAAGGCGTCTCCGCGAGCTACGACAGGCTCGCCGAGCTCCTGGCCACGCCACCGCACTCGCACTGAACCACAGCCGGACGCCATGAGGAGACTTGCATGCTCGACAAACCGCAGATCGTGCAGACCCCCGCCCAGCCGACCGCCATCATCCGTCTCACCATTCCCCGCCAGGAGATCCGGAACGTCATGGGTCCGGGCCGCCGCGAGGTGCTGGACACCGTCGGCGCCCAGGGAATCACCCCAGCCGGACCATGGTTCTCGCGCCATCTGAGAATGGACCCCCACATCTACGATTTCGAGATCGGCGTTCCCGTCGCGACCCCGATCGCGGCCGCAGGCCGGGTGAAGCCGGGGCAGTTGCCCGCTGCACGGGTGGCGCGAACGGTGTACCGCGGACCCTATGAGGGCCTGGCCTCCGCCTGGTCCGAGTTCGACGCCTGGATCGTCGCCTCAGGCCACACGCCGGGCCCGGAGTTCTGGGAATGCTACGTCACCGGCCCTGAGTCGGGTCCCGACCCGGCCTCCTGGTCCACGGAGCTCACCCGGCCCCTTACCCACCAGGCGGCCACGGGCTGACGTGGCATGGTTCCACGATCAGCCATGGGAAGGTTGGCGGCCGTTTCGGCAGGAGCCCGCCGGGGAAACGGAGCCACGACCTGGTTGCCCCACGACCACCGTCCGACCACGGTTGCCGGCATGCCGCCGCTGTGATATCCGACGCCGATGCGACCCATCCTGCCCACGTCGCTCGACACCTGCCGGCGCGGCTGGCGGCGCTCTCGCCGGCGCTCCCGCCTGCTGCTCTGCTCATCGCTCGGCTCGCTCTGCCTGCTCGCCCGCCTGCTCGCTCCCCCGGCGGCGGCCGCCGCCAGGGACGATCGGCAGGCCTTGCGGCAGCCGGCGATCGGCGCTGGCGGCGCCGCCGCGGCCGAGCTGCAACGCCTTGGCCGCGACTTCTGGGTCTGGCGGACGGCCGGCCAGCCCGTCAGCGGCGACGACATCCCGCGGGTGCAGCGGCCGCCGGGTTGGACGCCGGATTGGTCGGCCAACGCGGTGGCCGCGCGGCGGCGCGACCTCGAACGGTTCGCGGCGCGCTGGCGCGCCCTTGCGGATCCCTCCCGGCCGGTCCCCGAGCAGGTGGACCACCGGCTGCTCGGCTCGGCCCTGGCACGGGTGCGCTGGGAGCTCGACGGCGTCCGGCTGTGGCGCCGCGACCCGGGCTTCTACCTGGCGCAGACGCTGGGGACCCTGGTCGATGCGCTCCTGCCGCCGCCGCCGTTTTCGCCCGACCGCGGCCGCGACATCGTCCTGCGCCTGGCGTCGTTCCCGCGCACGCTGGCGGACGGCCGGGCCAATCTCGCCGCTTCCGGCGAGGGCGTCGAGCCCTTCGCGCGCCTCGCCCTGGCGGACCTCGCGGACGCCGGCAACCGCCTGCGGCAGGCGATGGCGGCGCTCGGCCCGCGGCTCGACGCCGGCAACCGGCTGCGGCTCGGCGCGGCAACCGAGCCCGCCGCGGCGGCGCTCGATTCCTATCGCGACTGGCTGCGCTCTCGGGCCGCGGGCATGCGGGGCGCGGTGGCGATCGGCCGCGACGCCTACGTCGGCTTCCTCCACCAGGTGGCGCTGCTGCCCTTCACCCCGGAGCAGATCCTCGCCATGGGGCGGCAGGAGTGGGCGCGATCGGTCGCCACCGAGGCTCTCGCGAGCCGGCGCGATCGCGGCCTCCCCGAGCTGCCGCTGTTTCCCAGCCAGGCGGCCCAGGTCGCCGCCGCCGGCCGCGACGAGCTCGCCATCCGCCGCTTCCTCGAGGGCCGCGGCATCCTCACCGTGCCCGCCTGGATGCCGCACTACGTCTACCGGCCGCTGCCCGCCTACCTGGCTCCCCTGGCCGCGTTCGGCGAAGGCACCGATTTCCCCCTGGCCGCCGCCGCGGGGCTGCCACCGCCCCTGGCCTCGACGCGCTACATCCCGCCGCCCTCGCCCACGCTCGGCTACTTCGCCCTGTCGATGGCGCGCGATCCCCGTCCTGACATGGTCCACGAGGGAATTCCCGGGCACGGCTTCCAGCTCGCGCTGGCCCGGCGCCACTCCGACGAGATCCGGCGCCACTGGTACGACTCGAGCGCCAACGAGGGGATCGGCTTCTACGCCGAGGAGATGATGTTGCAGATGGGGCTGTTCGACGGCAGCCCGCGCAGCCAGGAGATGATCTGGAACTACGCGCGCCTGCGGGCGCTGCGGGTCGAGGTCGACGTGCGCCTGGCCCTCGGCAGCTTCTCGATCGAGCAGGCGGCGGACTACCTGCGCACCGCGGTGCCGATGGACGCCGCCACGGCGCGCTCCGAGGCCGCCGCCTTTGCCGCCACCCCCGGGTTCGCCATCGGCTACCAGGTCGGCAAGCTGCAGATCACCCGGCTGCTCGCCGAAGCTCGCCGCCGGCAGGGCAAGGACTTCGACCTGCGCGCCTTCCACGACTTCGTCTGGGCCAACGGCAACGTCCCCCTGGCGCTGCAGCGCTGGGAGCTGCTTGGCGAGAGCGATGAGCTGGCGGCGCTCGCGGGGAGATAGGATCGGCAAATAAGCCTATCGCTCTATGGATTGACGCCAAGGCGCCGGAGCTCGTGCCGCGCCATCTGAAAACCGAGCTTCAACGCCATCC
>DATKFK010000161.1:0-5520 GCA_035544375.1 Thermoanaerobaculia bacterium | reverse complement strand
CGCCTTCTATACGCGGGGCGACTTCGGGGATGCGCCAGGGCTGCACTTCTTCCATGACGCCGTCAGGGGCAGGACGTTCTTTTCGGGCGAGAGCCCTGATGTCACGTGTCACGAGATGGGCCACGCGGTGCTCGACGCCATTCGCCCGGAGCTGTTCGATGCGCAGACCATAGAGGCAGCCGCCTTCCACGAGTCCTTCGGCGACATGAGCGCCATGCTATCGGCGCTGCAAGTCAAATCATTCCGGCAGGAGGTGGTCAGCGAAACGGCCGGAGCGCTCAACCGAGCGTCGCGCCTATCCCGCCTCGCGGAGCAGCTGGGAGCGGCGATTCGCGTACAGCATCCAGACGCCGTCGAACCCGATTGCCTGCGCAACGCGGCTAATTCCTTCTTCTATAGTAATCCGCAGGCCTTGCCGCCGGCGGCGCCGGCCTCTCAGCTATCCTCGGAACCGCACTCCTTCTCGCGGGTCTTCACCGCTGCCTTCCTGGACGCGCTGGCCGGGATCTTCAAGGCCCAGGGCAGCTCGCCCACCACCGACGACCTGCTCCAGGCCAGCGAGGATGGCGCCCAGATCCTGGTGGCGGGCATCCTCGCCGCTCCGATAGTTCCCGATTACTACAGCCAGGTGGCGGCACACATGGTCAGCGCCGGCGAAGGCCCCCCTTTCAACGGCAAGTACCGGGACGCGCTGAAGAGTGCCTTCGTTCGGCGCGGCATCCTGTCCCTCGCGGCGGCGGTGACAGTCAGCGGCGCCAAGCCGGCAGCCGCGCCCAAGACACTCGCCGCGGCCGCCGGCCGCAAGGCGACCCAGCTTCCGCAAGCCTCCATCTCGGCGGCCTCGTACGGCTTGAAGGAGACGTCACTCAAGGTCTTCATCGCCGCCCAGCCGAAGCGTTTCGGCGTCACCTCCGCCGCCCTCACTCTGGGCCCCGCCGAGCCGCGGTCATCCCAGAACGCTGCCGAGTCGTTCACGGAGGATCTCTTCCAGCGCGGGCGAGTCGACGTAGGGAAATACGCGGACCCGCAGGCAGGCGTCGGCAACTCGCTGGCGAGCAAGACCCACGTCATCGTCGAGCAAGATGGCGGCCTGCTCCTCCGTCGCAGGACCTTCGATTGCGGGTTTGACTGAGGCCACCGGCGCGCGTAGGATCCGGTAGAGGAGGTCGAGGAATGGCCACGACCCGCAAGACGCCCTCCAAGCCCCTTCGGCGAGCCTCCGCGAAGCTGAAGAAGTCGAGAAAGCGTGCCCCGACCGCGAGTCCGGCCGGACTCATGAGCGGAACTGCGGCCGCTACGCCAGCGACCCCTGCTACTTCCGCAGCGGCCGAGGCCGCCAACCGATTCGTGCGCGATCTCCAGGTGCGAGGCGAAGCGGCAAGGCTCACCAGCGACGGGAAGCTGGCGTTGAGCGCCACCCACGCTATTACCGAGGAGCGGGAAGGCCTGGTTCAGAAAGTCAAGAGGGCACGCTTCAAGGCATTCTGAGGGGCGCCGCAGCGGTCCGCCTCGCCTCCTGACGTCAGGATCTTCGCTTCCGGCGCCATCGGTCCCCTCGCGTGAGAGGGTAAAGCCTCCCAGGCGGGACGGTCGTCGCCCCGCGAAATGCGCGTGCGGAGGTCCGTCGCAGGGCGCCGACAGTTCCTAGGCGTCGGCCTGGGGTTTGGCGCCGGCCTTGGGGTGGCTCGAGCGGCTGGCCAGGTAGCGGCGGCCCAGGTGATAGCGCACCCGCGCGCCGTGGTAACAGCGGTAGGCGAAGACCTCGGCGGCGCGTAGCATCTGGCGCGGCGAACCCAGCCAGCGGACTTCCTTCTTCCTGGCCTGGTCCAGGGCCTGGTCGAGGTCGCGGTAGAACTCCTCGTCGTGGCGGAAGTACATGTTCTTGAGGAAGCAGGCGTTGGGCTCGACGCACTGCTTGGCGAGCGTCTTGAACCGCTTCTCCCGCCAGAACATGCGGCCGCCGCGCAGCAGCACCTCGCGCATCTCGCGGCGCAGGCGGGTGAATCCCGCGCCCCGCCACTGCTCCCCGAAGGTGCCGGTCGCGAGCGCGTTGCCGAGCGGCTTGTAGCCGGGACTCATCAGCAGGCAGCATGGGTAAAGGTCGCCGTTGCCGCGGATCGTCGCCGAGTACCAGCCGAAGAAGCAGGCGCCGTTCTTCTCCTTGTAGCTGGCGGCGATCGGCGGCGCCGGTCCCGCGGTGGCCAGGCTGGCACGGATCTGGTCGAGCCCTTCGTTCCACGCCGGGAAAGGCCCGAACAGCGACAGCAGGTTCGCGTCACGGTCGGCCGCCAGCGCCGCGGCGAAATACGGCATGACCAGGACGCTGTCCTGGGGCGCCAGCAGCACGTTGTGATCGATACGCTCGAGCGGGATGTCCAGGACCGGGCTGATGGTGATGCGGTCGGCGCCCAGGCCACGCCCCAGCGCGTACATGTCGGGAATGCGCCGGTAGTTCTCCCGATCGATCAGGAACTGGACGGTGACCACCGGCAAGGGCCGCTCCCCGCGCTGGGCGACGATGCCGCGGACGTTGGCCAGCACCTTGTCGAAGGTCCCGGGGCGCACCTGCATCATGCGGTGGTAGTCCGCGGCGTCGACCGCGTTGAGCGACACGATCAGCTCGCGGCAGCCGTTTTCGATCAGCCGCTCGCCGATGCCGGGGTCGAGCAGCGCGCCGTTGGTGTTGACGTTGTCGACGTTGACGCCGAGCGCGGTGAGCCGCGCCAGGACCTTGGCGACGTCGCGGTGGGCCAGCGGATCGCCGCCGCCCGACAGCCGCACCGAGCGCAGGCCGCCCTGGACCAGCTCGTCGAGGAGCGAAAAAACCTTGTCAAGAGGAAGCTGGCGGGTGGTGCGGACGTCCTGCTGGTTGCAGAAGTAGCAGGCGACGTTGCAGCGGTCGGTGAGATCGATCTCGGCGTGGGTCGGTCCCGCCGTGGCGTCGCCCCTGGCAATCGCCGCGATGATCTCGCGCTTGCGCTCCTTTTCCACCAGGGACCAGCCGTAATTTGCACCCATCCGCGATGCATTCTACTCGCGAGTGTCCCGTCTCAGTAATTCGCGTCATGAGTCGCCGAGCAATCCGGGCTCCTGGCCAGGCGCGCCGACGCAGGCATAGTCGAACCTATGTCGAGGAGGCGGCCGCAGCCACCAGCCATTGCGGCACTCCCGGCAGGTCGCAACGCCGCCAGGGGGCCGGAGGGCCGGCGAATTAGGATGCGAATTGCTGAGACGGGATACTAATGGTTGGGGGCGGCAGGCAGGCGTAAGAGGGCGTCGGCGGGAACGGATCTTGCTCCTATCCGTGGTGAACGACGCGGGGCGGGAGCCGCGGGCACCAAGAATGCCGGTTACAGGGTCGCCGCTCGCCGCCCGTCCCGCATGGAGGATCCAAATGTCCAAACGAGCTTTCTCCCTTTCCTCGGTCCTGGTGTTGTCCTTGCTGCTGCTGGCTCTTCCGGCGAGCGCGGCCGCTCAGAGCACGATGAGCCAGACCACCTGCCGGATGAACTTCAACGTCAGGGGCTGGTCGCTGGCCGTCAAGTCGGCGACCGGCGAAGGCACGATCAGCTGCGACAACGGCCAGACCGCCGAAGTCAGGATCCGGGCCAAGGGCGCCGGCCTCTCTGCCGGCAAGTACGAGATCCGCGACGGCCACGGCAGGTTCTCCCCGGTGTCGGATGTCCGGGAGCTCTTCGGCAGCTACGCCGCCGGCGACGTCAGCGCGGGCGCGGTCAAGGAAGGCGAGGCCCTGGCGATGTCCAAGGGCTCGGTCAACCTCGCCCTGGCCGGCAAGGGCACGGGCTTCGATCTCGGCGCCGCGATCGAGCGCTTCACGATCACTCCCGTCAAGTGATGCCGTTTGATGTCGTCAGCCGATCGGGCAAGCCAGCCCGCCGGCAGTGAGCCGACCGTAGCCGGATCCTGAGGCTGCCGGCGGCGAACGAGGCGAGCCAGACCAGCCCCGGGGGGGCCGGCCTGGCTCGCGGTGTGTCCATGGCGCCCCGCCCCCCGAGACGGCCGCGGGCACCAAAGGGCGCTGGCGGTAGCACCTGGGGCGATGTGGGGCATTGCGATATGATTGGGTAGGTTCCAAGATGAGCGATTCCCTCCACTCCGTCACCCCGCACGAGCTGGCCCTGTTCTCCGAGCGGATCGGCCGCAGCCTGGGGGAGCGGCCCCTCGAGATCGGCGTCCAGGAACACCGCGAGCGGGTCGCCGCGCTGGTGCGCGAGGTCGGCGGCGCGACGTTCTACCAGCTGCTGGCGCTGGGCCCGACCGCCACGCCCGAGCAGGTCCACGAAGGGTACGAGCGCGTGGCTCGGCTGGTCCATCCGTCGCACGCTCCCTACCTGGGTCTCGAGGGGCGCGAAGGGGTGCTGGAGGTGCTGTTCGAGCGTGCCACCGCCGCCTACATCATCCTGAGCCACCCGGGGAAGCGCCGCGATTACGACCGGGAGATCGGGCCTAGCGGCTGGCACGAGGGCGGCACCTCGAAGAGCCGGGCGGAGGAGAACCGCGACCGCGCCCGCAACTGCTTCAACCGCGCGACTGCGTATGCCGCCAAGGACGAGATTCACTTCGCCATCGAGATGCTGCGCGAGGCGACGCGCATCGACCCCCAGGCGAAGTACTTCGTGCTGCTCGGCGATCTGCAGACCCGCAACCACCATTGGCTGCGTCACGCCGCCGACAGCTACGCCAGGGCACTCGAGATCGGCGGCCCCGACCCGCAGGTGGAGGAGGCGATGGTGCGGGTGCGCCAGCGCATGGCCGACATCGCCGCCGGCATCGCGCCGCGCGAGCTGGAGCCTGCCGCCGCCGGCAATGGCTCGAAACCCGGCCAGCCGCCGGCCGACGACGGCAGGCGCCGGCCGGCCCCGCCGCTGCGGACGACGGGGTTCACCCGCTACGAGATCGAGGCCGACGGCTCCCCGGCGCTGCCTGACGACCTGCCGCCGGAAGAGAAGTAGGCGCAACTGCTATAGAATCAACCTGCCGGAGAGGTCCATGCGGTCGCCGCGCCGGCTTCGGCCGGCGGGGAGGAAAGTCCGAGCTCCTACGGGCAGCATGCTCGCCAACAGCGAGGCGTGGTGACGCGACGGAAAGTGCAACAGAGAGCAGACCGCCCGGCCTTCGGGTCGGGTAAGGGTGAAACGGTGCGGTAAGAGCGCACCGCTCCGCCGGCGACGGCGGAGGCACGGCAAACCCCATGCGGAGCAAGACCAAATAGGGGAGCGGACCGCGGGCCGCCCGTCCCGCCCTCGGTCGGCCTGGCCGGCCGGGGCCGCTTCCGGGTAGGTTGCTGGAGGCCGGCGGCAACGCCGGTCCTAGAGGAATGACCGCCAACCGGCGCTCCGGCGCCGGCCACACAGAACTCGGCTTACGGAGATCTCCGGCACCTTGGTCTCTACTCTGCCGTCCCGCCTGCCGCCCGCGGCCGGTCCGGGCGACCGCGTCGGCGTCGCGGCGCTGTCGGGACCGGTCGACGGCGAGCGCCTCGAGCGCGGCCTCGCGGAG
>DATKFK010000160.1:0-6905 GCA_035544375.1 Thermoanaerobaculia bacterium | reverse complement strand
GCCCCCAGCCCAGGTCGGCGGCGAGCGCCAGGCCATCCGGGCGCTCAGCCGCCCGGAACAGAACCAGCGGCGCGGCCGAGGGCCCGCCGTGATAGCTCGCCAGCCGCTGGTGGTTGGCGGCGAAGGTGGCGAACCTGCGGGCGACCTCCGCGCGCTCCATTCCGGCAGGCAGGAGGTTCAGCCGTTCCGCGTTGGAGGCCAGCCAGTCCAGCGCTGCCGCGGTCGCGAGCTCGCCGAAACCGGGCGGTAGTGCGAAGCCGTCAAGGTGGAGGAGGCGGGCCAGGTCGGCGGCGAAGAGGGCCACCAGCGTCCCGCCCGCGAGCCCGTCCTGCCGCGCCTCGGCGGGTGCCAGGGAGTCGATGAGGGCGACGAGATCCACCCTCTCCCCCGCGGCCGCCAGCTGCCGGGCCATCTCGAACGCCACCACGCCGCCCATCGACCAGCCGCCCAGGGAGTAGGGGCCTGCCGGCTGGACCTGCCGTACGGCCTCGATGTATTGGGCCGCCATCTGTTCCAGGCTCTGCGGCGCCGCTCCTTCCTCATGGTCGAACACCTGCAGCCCGTAGAAGGCACGCTCCTTCGCCAGGTGGCGTGCGAGATGGACGTAGCTCAGCACGTCGCCGCCGATCGGGTGGACGCAGAAGAACGGCCGCCCGCTCCCCGGCTCCACCTCGACCAGCGCGCGCCGGCGGACCGGGCCGACCTGGCCGCGCACCGCCGCGGCGAGGCGCTCGACCGTGGGATGGCGCAGCAGGATCGCGATCGGCAGACGGCTGCCGAGGCCCCGCTCGATCCGCGCCATCAACTGGACGGCGAGCAGCGAATGGCCGCCCAGCGCGAAGAAATCGTCCGTGATGCCGACCGGCCGTACCTTGAGGACACCCTCCCAGAGCCGCACCAGATCCAGCTCCAGAGCGTCGCGCGGCGGCAGGTAGCGCTGCGCGAGCTCCGGCCGCAGCCGTCCAGGGGCCGGCAGCGCGCGCCGGTCCAGCTTGCCGTTGGCGGTCAGCGGCAGGGCATCCACGAACACGAAATCGGCCGGCAGCAGGGCCGAGGGTAGCCACTGTCGGAGGAACGGCAGCAGCTCGCCCACGCTGGGCGGCGGCACGCTCGCCGCGACGAGGTAGGCGACAAGCGCTGTCCCGCCTACCAAGTCTTCGCGGGCGACGACCACCGTCTCCCGCAGCCCGGGGTGGCGCAGCAAGGCCGACTCGATCTCGCCGAGCTCGACCCGGACGCCGCGGACCTTGACCTGGAGATCGGTGCGGCCGAGATACTCGAGGGGGCCGGCGGGCAGCCGGCGGCCGCGGTCGCCGGTCCGGTAGAGCCGTCCTCCGGGAGCCTCGGCGAACGGATCCGGCAGGAAGCGCTCGGCCGTGAGATCGGGCCGGCCGAGATAGCCTCGCGCGAGGCCGTCGCCGCCGATCGCGATCTCGCCCTGGGCGCCCTGCGGCAGCAGCGCCGTCTCCGCCGCCGAGAGCACGTACAGGGAAGCGTTGGCGATCGGCCGGCCAATGGGGACCGGCCCGGTGCCGATCGTCGCCGCCGGCGCGAGCTGCACCGAGCAGGCCACCGTCGCCTCGGTGGGGCCGTACTCGTTGACCACCCGAGTGGCGGGAGCGGCGGTGCGCCACGAGTCCAGGACATCGCCGGCGAGCGCCTCGCCTCCCAGGATCAGCACGTCGACCTGACGCATCGCCTCCGGCGGCAGCTCACCGTTCAGCACCTTGAGGTGGGACGGAGTCAGCTTGAGCATCTGCACCGGTGTGAGCGCCAGGGCTGCCGCCATCCCTTCCCACCCTTCACCCTCGGCGAGCAGGTGGACCTCCCCGCCGGCGATGAGCGGCCCCCAAAGTGAGGTGACGGTGAGATCGAAGCCGATCGACGAGTGGAGAAGCGAGCGCCGCCCTGGCCCCAGGCCGTAGGGTGCGATGCACCAGGCGAGATAGTTCACCACCCCGCGATGGGGGACCATGACGCCCTTCGGCCGGCCGGTCGAGCCCGAGGTATAGAGGATGTAGGCCAGGCTGGCAGCGGTTGCACCTCTCGCCGCGCCCGGCGCGCCCCGGAGAGCGAGCTGCTCCCGGCGATCGACGAGGACCGTCTCCAGCTGCCGGTCTGCGAGGCGGCCCGCCAGATGCGAATCGGTCACCACCACCCGCAGTCCCGCGTCATCGAGGATCTGCCCCAGGCGCAGCGCGGGCGATCCGGGGTCCAGGGGGACGTAGGCCCCGCCCGCATCGAGAATGCCCAAGAGGGACACGATCAGCTCGGGCGAGCGTTCGAGGAGCAGGCCCACTGGTACCTCGGGCCCGACCCCGAGGGCCCGCAGCCGGCCCGCCAGCTGTCGGGCGCGCCGGCAGAGCTCGCCGTAGCTCAAGCAGCGCCCCGCCGCGATCACCGCCACCGTCTCCGGTTGCGCGGCCGCCGCTCGGCCGACGAGGGCGTCCAGAGTCGCATCGGGGCTCGGAGTCCGGGTGTCGTTCCACTCGCGCAGCAGCAGCTGCCGCTCGGCTTCTGCCAAGAGGCCCTCCGCGTCGCAGCGCGCCTCGGGGCGAGCGGCCAGCTCCGCGAGGACCGCCTGGTAGCGCTGAGCGATCGCCTCCACCTGGCCGCGGGCGTAAAGCGCCTCGTCGAACTCCAGGGTGAGATGCAGCCGCGACCGATCGGCGAACAGGGTGAAGGAGGCGGTCAAGGGGAGGTTGGTCTGCGCAAAAGTGCGCTCCCCGAGCACCTGGATCTCATCGCTCGCCAGGCCCTGAAGAACATGGAAGTGGACGAAGTTGAAGGCGCTCGCGAACAGCGGACCTCCGCCCAGCAGGCGCTGCAGCTCGGCCATGGGGAAGGTGCGGAAGGGAGTCAGGCTCTGCTCGGCCGCGAACACCGCCTGGATCAGCTCGAGCCAGCTGCCGCCGGCAAGTCGCAGGCGAAGCGGCACGGTGTTCAGGAACAGACCCAGGATGCGCTCGCCGCCTTCGACCTCCAGCCGGCCGTTCGTCACCAGTCCACTCACCAGGTCGCTCTCACCGGTCGTCAGGGCGAGCAGCCGGAAGTGGGCGGCGAGAAGGACGCTCTTGAGAGGCATCCCGGCCGAGCGGGCGAGTTGGCGGAGCTGCGCCGTGAGCTCGGGCGTCAGGAGACGAACGGTGCTCCGCATACGCGGTGGGCCGGGTGTAGCGGCGCCTGTCAAGGCCGTGCGTGGCGCGCCCTCCAGCCGCTCCAACCAGTAGCGCCGCCCCGCCTCCTCGGCGAGCGTGCGGCGCTCGAGGGCCACGAAATCGCGGAAGGCCGCGGCAGGCGGCGGCCGTAGCAGCGACTTGCCGTGCTGGCCCAGCCTCAACGCGAGTCGATAGAGCTCGAAGAGCTCGGCGAGCATCGAGGCAAGGCTCCAGCCGTCGAGGATGGCGTGGTGCTCGGTCCAGGTGAATTGGAAGCGCTGCTCTCCCAGGAGGTGGACCCGGAAACGCAGCAGCGGCGCGACCTCCCAGTCCAGCCGCTCGCGCTTCTCCGCCGCGAAGGCGGCCTCGAGCTCACGCTCCTGCCGCTCCGGCGGCAGGCCGCGCAGGTCGACGGCGGTGAGCGGCGCCGCGACTTGGCGATGGACCAGCTGCAGCGGCTCGCTGTAGCGGCTGGCGTCGAAGGAGGTGCGCAGGACCGGGTGGCGGGCCAGCAGCTCCTCCACCGCGCCGTGAAACGCCGCCGCGCTGAAGCGGCCGGCGAGCCGCAGGCTGCTTACGTTGTGATAGAGCGCCGAATCCGCCGTATAGCCGCTGTGAAACAGCATGCCGGCCTGGAGGGCGGTGAGCGGATAGGCGTCCTCCAGGCCGGGCGGCAGGGCCGCACGATCGCGCGGCGAAAGCAGCGCGAAGCGCCCGGTGGGCACCCAGTTCGCCGCCGGTTCGAGATGACTGGCAAGGCCGCGCACGGTCTGGTGCTCGAGCAGCGTCCGCAGGGCAAAGTGGAGCCCCCGCCGGTCGGCCAAGGCGCGGACCCGGAGAGAGAGGATCGAGTCGCCGCCGAGACTGAAAAAGCGGTCGTCGATGCCGACCTGCTCGACACCCAGGACCTGCTCGAAGATTTCGACCAGCGCCGCCTCGCTCTGGTTGGTGGGCATCGCATAGACCGTTGCCTCGTCACGCTGGAAGGTGGGCAGCGCGAGGAGCGCCTGGCGGTCGACCTTGCCGTTTGCGGTCAGCGGCAGAGCCTCGAGGAGGACGAACGCCGCCGGCACCATCGGCTCCGGCAGCTTCCTGGACAGCCGCTTGCGCAGCTCGTCGCCCGCCAGGGCCGCTTGCGGCTGCGGCACGACGAAAGCGACGAGCCGCCGCTCGCCACCCGCCTCCTCGCGCGCCAGGACGATCGCCTCCCGCACCCCCGCTTGCTCGGCCAGCGCCGCCTCGATCTCGCCGAGCTCGATGCGGAAACCGCGGATCTTGACCTGGTGATCGATCCGACCCAGGTAGGCCAGCTCGCCGCCGGCGAGAAGGCGGCCGAGGTCACCCGACCGGTAGAGCCGCGCTCCGGGCTCGGCGCTCACCGGGTCGGGCGTGAAGCGCTCCGCCGTCAGCTCGGGACGGCCGAGATAGCCGTGCGCCAGACCCGCGCCGCCGATCGCCAGCTCGCCGGGAATGCCGGGAGGTGCCAGCTGGCCAGCGGGATCGAGGACGTAGATCGCGACATCTGGGAGTGGAACACCGATCACGCTCCCCGAACGGGCCTGCGCATCCGGCGTCCGCAGGGGGCGGCAAGTGACGTGCACCGTGGTCTCTGTGATGCCGTACATGTTGACCAGGCGCGGCCGCTCGTCTCCCCGGCGCTCGAACCAGGGCGCAAGACGCGACGCTTCCAGCGCCTCGCCACCAAAGATCACCAGGCGAAGCGCCGCGAGGCTCCCGGCCCGGCGAGGCTCCTCGTCGGCTCGCGCCAGCTGGGCGAACGCCGAAGGGGTCTGGCTGAGCACCGTCACCCCCTCGGCTTCGAGGAGGTCATGGAATGCTTCCGGCGTGCGGCTCACGGCATGCGGCACCACGACCAGGCGGCCGCCGTAGAGCAGCGCACCCCAGATCTCCCAGATCGAGAAGTCAAAGGCATAGGAGTGGAACATGGTCCAGACATCCGTCGCCCCGAAGCCGAACCAGGGCTCCGTCGCCCGGAACAGGCGAACGACGTTGTCGTGCGCGATCGGCACCCCTTTCGGACGGCCCGTCGAGCCCGAGGTGTAGATGACGTAGGCGAGGCTCTGCCCATCTCCGAGGGCTGGCGGATCGCTGGCCGGGTAGGGCGAAAGGTCAAGGCCGTCGAGGACGACCGCTCGTTCGGCGTGCGGCAGTCCGGCGAGCGCCTCCCGCGTCCCGACCAGTACACGCGCGCCGCAATCCGCGGCGAGGAACGCCCGCCGTTCCCGGGGGTAGCTGGGATCGAGCGGCACGTAGGCGCCTCCCGCCTTGACGATGCCGAGCATCGCCACGACCAGCTCGAGCGAGCGCTCGACTCCGAGGCACACCGGCTCCCGCGGCCCCACGCCCAGCTTCCGCAGGTGCCAGGCAAGCCGGTTGGCCCACCGGTTGAGCTCGGCGTAGGTCATATGCCTGCCGTCGCAGGTCAATGCCCGGGCGTCTGGCGACCGGCGCACCCGCGCCGCGAAGAGCGCCGCCAGCGTCTCTCCCGCCGGATAGGACGCCCGCGCACCTCCCCAGGCGAGCAGCTGCGCCCGCTCACCCGGCGCGAGCAGCGGCAGGTCGGCCACGCCGCGGTCGGCGTCGGCGATGATCGCTTCCACCAGGGTCGTGAACCGGGCGATGTGCCGCTCGATCGTGGCGGCATCGAAGAGGTCGGAGCTGAATTCGACGGCGCCGCCGATCCCCGCCTCGGTCGCCGACAGGGCGAAGGTCAGATCGAACTTGGCGGTCTGCGCAGCGATCTCGATCGGGAGGGTTTTGACCCCAGGCAGCTCCAGACTCTCGCGGCCAGCGCTCTGGAAGGCGAACATCACCTGGAACAGCGGCGATTGGCGAGGGTCGCGTTCCGGGGCGAGCTCGTCGGCGAGGCGCTCGAACGGCAGGTCCTGATGAGTGAAAGCGCCCAACGCCATCTCCCGCACCCGCCCCAGCAGCTCCAGGAAGGTCGGTGCTCCGCGCAGATCCACCCGCAGCACCAGCGTGTTGACGAAGAACCCGATCAAACCCTCGATCTCGCGCCAGGTGCGGTTGGCGACCGGCGTCCCCACCAGCAGATCTTCCTGGTTGGCCGAGCGGCTGAGGAGCACGCCGAAGGCGGCGAGGAGGGTCATGTACGGCGTCGCCCCATGGCGCCGGCTGAAGGCGGCGAGCTGCCGCGACTGTGATGGGTCGAGCGCAACCGGCAACGCGCTCCCGCGCGGGCTCGGCGCGGCCGGCCGCGGGCGGTCCGCCGGCAGCTCCAGGCGCCGCGGCGCCCCGGCCAGCCGCTCCCGCCAGTAGGCGAGCTGACGGGCGAGCACCTCTCCCTGCAGCCACTGCCGCTGCCAGCTCGCGAAGTCCGCGTACTGGATGGGCAGCTCCGGCAGCGGCGAGCCGCCGCCGCGCGACAGCGCCCCGTAGAGCAGGCCGACCTCGCGCTGCAGCACCCCCATCGACCAGCCGTCGGTGACGATGTGATGCATCACCGCGGTCAGCACGTGCTCGCGCGCTCCCAACCGCAGCAACGTCGTGCGCAGCAGCGGGCCGCGCACGAGGTCGAAGGCGCCCATCGCCTCGACCGCCAGCAACCGCTGCACCTCGGCCGCCGCCGCCGCCGCCGCCAGACCGTCGAGGGCGACCACCGGCAGCGGCACCGGCTGGCTCGCCAGCACCCGCGACACCGGACCGCGCGCCGAAGCCGAGAAGGTCGTCCGCAGCGCCTCGTGCCGCCGCACCACCTCTTCCAGC
>DATKFK010000159.1:0-3696 GCA_035544375.1 Thermoanaerobaculia bacterium | reverse complement strand
GCCTGAGCGGCGCAGCCGGCCGCTCGCCGTACCGGTCGTCACGCGCTCGGTCCGGGCCGCCTGCCGTAGCCGCCCGGACCTTGCCCGGGTTGTGCCAGCCGCCGCGGGAGCGGCGGCGTTCCGGGAGCCGCTCGCGATGAGCAGGTCGTGGGCAAGCCGGAGGTGTCCGCGGGAGATCTCGGCATCCGCACGGTGTCCGCGCAGCAAGGAGAACGATTGTCGATCCCGGCGCCGCGAATCGCCTTTTTGCAGGGAGGCTCGGTGAACCCGGCGATCGCCGTGCCGGAGCGCCTCGCCGCCGCCGCCCTGGGCATGATGCGCCTGGGCGCCGAGGTCATGGGGGGAGCGATCCCCGGCGAGGCGCGGTCGGAGTGGCGGGAGCTGGGCAACAAGCTGCACGCCTTCGAGTGGTTCACCTTTGCCGGCCCGCGCCTGGGGCGCGGCGCCGCCGAGCGCGACCTGCTCGCCCGCTGCGCCGAGCGGGCAGCGGCCCTGCCCGACGCCTACACCGGCCTGTGGGCGATGGAGGGCCTAGGCTACGCCTTCCCGGGCGGGGCCGGCGGCGCGCCGGCCGGCCTGTCCGCACGCGCTGCGGTCCCCCTGTCCACCGGCTCGGCGCTGGCCGTCGCCGAGGGTCTGCTGGCGCAGCTCGAGCGCGGCGGGGAAGCGGACCACGAGGTGGTGCAGGGCTGGCTCGAGCGCTGCGGCGGCGGCCCGTCCCCCGGGGCGCACGCATTGGCGGTGGAGGCCCTTGGGCTGGTCGCCCGCACCCTCCATCCCTGGCGGCTGGCCCGCCTCGACCAGCTGCTGGCGGCAGCCGATCCGGTGCTGCCGGAGTACCTCTGGCACGGCGTCGGGAGGGGCCTGTACTTCGCTCCCATGCACCTGTTGCCATGGAGCGGCGGCTGCCGGCGCGCCTTCGCCAAGGCCAGCGACGAGCCGCCCCGCGAGGCCGGGCGGCGCAACGCCGTCGCCGGCCTGGCCTGGGCCCTGACGCTGGTCAACGTCCGTTCCCCGGAGGTGGTCGAAGGGGCGCTGGCCGCCTGCGGCGAGGAGGTGGACGCCGGCCAGGCAGCGGTCGCCAACGGCGCCGCCTCGGCGCTTCAGGTCTGGCGGCAGTGGGCCGGCGCGGACGGCCTGCTCGCCCGGTTCCTGGCCTACCGGCCGGCGGGAGCGGGCCGCGCCGAGCGGTGGCGCCGCCGGGTGGTCGATCCCTGCCGGGAGGCGCTGGCCGGCGCCGCCGGCGACCTGCGGCGCGGCGAGCGCCTCGCCGCCCTCTTCCGCTTCGAGGTGCCGGGCTGATGGCCAGCTTGCCGGCAGGCGGCGGCGGTCCGGGCGGCGGCATGGGTCTCGCCGAGGCGATCTGGGCGATGCCGCGCTGGCTCGGTCTCGGCATGGACGCCATGATGAGCCGCATGGTCCGCGCCGTCGCGGGCGGCGGCGGCGTTCCGGGCGGTGGGGGCCCTCGCGGCCGGCCGGAGAACCTCACCCGCGAGGAGCAGGCGGTGCTCGACAGCGCCGAGCTCTACCTGGCGCGCGGCCGCGAGCTGAAGCAGTGGTGGGAGCGGGCCTGGACCGCCAACTGCTTCGCGCAGCGCTTTCCGCTCAGCACCAGCTACAACCGGCCGGACATGAGCTTCGGCTTCTTCGACGCCGCCAGGGTGGACGGCCGGGAGATGCCCATCCTGGGCAGCTTCCAAAGCCTGTTCTACGACCAGACCAAGTCTCCCACCGCCGACAGGGCCGCGGCGGCGCGCTGGATGCGCGACCAGATCCGGGAGTTCGTCCTGCACTACTTCATGCGCGTCAGCTACTTCGAGGAGCCGCAGGCCTACGTCCCGGCCGTCGAGCGCCAGCCGCCGCCCGCCTTGCTTCGCCCGTTCAGCCTGTGCTTCGAGGAGAACCCGTCTCTCGTGGGGTTCGGGTTTTCGCAGCATTTCTTCAAGCGCAGCGACAACGGCGAGATCGGCGAGTTCCCCCAGGCGGACCGCTACGCCATCGTGGACCTGCGCGAGGTCGGCCCGATCTTTCGCTGGCTCCTGCTCCACGTCGATATCTTCGATTTCAACTTCACCTACCAGCCGCTCGGTCCGGGCACCCCCTCGCTGACCTTCCCGCTCGAGGAGGGCAGCTACCTGATCCTGGACCGGACTTTCGTGGTCGACGAGGAGGCGCCCGCGCCGGGGGTCCTGGGGCGCTACGGCTTCGGCTACTCCTTCATCAAGAACCCGGTGCCGGGCCTGATCGCCTACGGCCCCGGCGAGTTCGAAGCCGCCATCGAGCTCATCACCTTCATCGTCTACCGCGACGGCAAGGTGCGGGCGGACGCGGTGTTCGTGGCCAACCGGCCGACCGAGATCGCCCGGGTGCCCCTGAACCCGGCGATCCTGGCGGGGAAGGCGGCGAGCCTGGCGACGCTCGGCGTCGCGCCCTACGTCCTCGGCCCCTTGCGCGACGCGCTCGCCGGCT
The DNA here is from genome assembly GCA_035544375.1 of Thermoanaerobaculia bacterium. Classification (GTDB taxonomy): domain Bacteria; phylum Acidobacteriota; class Thermoanaerobaculia; order Multivoradales; family UBA5704; genus JASLEW01. The sequence goes on along the minus strand of DATKFK010000159.1, from coordinate 1,227 downwards.
TGCCGTTCGCTGGCGCCGCCTTCGATCCGGTCGCCGCCGGCATCGCCCTGGCGAACTTCCTGAGCGGCGGCCTGGCGGCCGAGAACCTGTGTCTTTCGACGCAGCAGCTCGAGAAGATCTTCCTCGTCAAACATTTCATGCAGCACTATCAAACCCTGGAAGGCTCGCTGCAGACCTGGCGCCAGATCTCGAACTGGCTCGACGCCGCGGCGCTGCCACGCTGGGTCGTGACCGGGAGGGCCGGGGAATGAGCGGCGGCGACGACGCGGGCAAGGGCGCGCGGCCGCCCGGGGGCGGCTTGCTCGACCTGGTGCGCTCGGCCCTCGGGTTCTCGTGGGCGATGTCGCTCTTCGGCCTGCGCAGCCTGGGAAACCTCGCGGACCCGCGGCGCGCGGCTGCCTCGCTGGACGCCGTCAAGCGAGCGGCCGCGGGACAGCTCGACGGCGAGCTGCACGGCGTCTTCCAGGCCGGCGAGCAGCTGCAGCAGGACCTGATCGGCGGCCTGGCAGGCGCCGTCTCCGGGGGGCCCGCCGCGGCGACCCCGGCGGCCACCGCCGGCGGCGGCCTGTCCGCCGGGGGGACCGCCGCGGGGCCGCCGCCGCCGCGGCAGCCGGTGCGCGCCGGCAGCCTCGACACCACGACCTTCGTCGCGCTCGGCGAGGGGCTGGCGGCGGGCACCGCCGATTTCGGCACCAGCGCCGAGCTGCAGGCCGACGCCTTTCCGGCGCAGATGGCCCGCCGGATGCAGACCGGGTTCGCGCAGGCGCTGCTGCAACCACCCGGCATCGGCAACCTTCCAGGCTTCCCGCCCCTGCCGGTCGTGGTCCCCGGCCTGATGCAGACGACGCTGCTGGAACCGGCGGAGGTGGCCACGGCGGACCTGGGCAACCTGGCGGTGCCGGGCATGCGGCTCGCCGGCGCCGTCCGGCTCCGTGCCGCGCCGCCGCTCGTCCACCGCGATGACGCCGTGCAGACCGTGGCGAACCTCGTGCTCGGCATGCCGGCCCTCTCGGACGGTGCCAGGGGCCGGCTGCCCACCCAGCTCGAGGCGGCGCTGGCGCGGCGCCCCACCGTCGCCCTGATCGAGCTCGGCTACCTCGAGGCGATCGAGGCGACGGTGACGGGCGACCCTCGGCGGCTGCCGGGCGCCGAGGAGCTGCGCCGCGATCTGGGGCGGATGCTCGCCGACCTGCGGCGCGGCGGCGCGGCGGTCCTGGTGATGAACGT
>DATKFK010000158.1:0-4462 GCA_035544375.1 Thermoanaerobaculia bacterium | reverse complement strand
GAGCTGCGGGCGGCGCGGGCGCTCCAGGTGAGCGTGCCGGCGACCCCCAGCTTCGAGGTGCAGATCCGCTGGCTGGCGGAGGACGGCTCGCGCGTCGCCGCCGGCGAGCCGGTCGTCGAGTTCGACAACACGAGCCTCCTCGCCAAGCTCGAGGAGCAACGCCTGGCCGCGGACACCGCCGCCGCCGAGCTTGCCCGCATCCAGGCCCAGGCCCGCGCCGATCAAGCGGACAAGGAGTTCGCCGTCGAGCAGGCGCGCACCGATCGGGCCAAGGCCCGGATCGCGGCGGCGGTGCCTCCCGAGCTGCTGCCGAGGCGTGACTACCAGGACCGCCAGCTCAAGCTGCAGGAGGCGGGCAACGCGTTCGCCAAGGCGATCGAAGACCTGAAGGCCCAGCGCGCCAAGGCGGCGGCCGACGTGGGCGTGCAGCGGATCGTCCTCGACCAGGCCCGCCGGGACGTGGCGGTGGCCACCGCGGCGATCCACGACCTGACGCTGCGGGCGCAGCGCGACAGCCTGGTGGTGGTGAGCGAGCATCCGGTCGAAGGGCGCAAGTTCCAGGCCGGGGACAACGTCTGGACGGGGATGACCGTGGCGACGCTGCCGGAGACCTCGTCGATGATGGTCGATGCGGCGCTCTCCGATGTGGATGACGGCCGGGTCGCTCCGGGCATGCCGGCGACCTGCGTCCTCGATGCCTACCCGGAGGCCCGCTACCGCGGGCGCGTGGTCGATGTGGCGGGCGTGGCGCGGGAGTCGCGCCGGACGGCGCTGCTGCGCTCGATCGCGGTGAGCATCGCGCTCGACCCGGTGACGCCGCGGGAGGCCGCGCGGCTGCGTCCCGGCATGTCGGCGCGGATCGAGATCGCCGGCGCGCCGGTGCGCAACGCGCTGCTGGTGCCGCGGGCCGCGCTGCTGCTCGGCCGGTCCGGCGCGCCGCCCCGGGTGCGGCTGGCCGGCGGCGGCGCCGCGGCGGTGCGGCTGGGCCCCTGCGACGCCTTCTGGTGCGTCGCCGCGAGCGGCGTCCAGGAAGGCGAGGCGCTGCGGGCCCTGGCGCCGCGGGGGACCTCGTGAGCGGCCGTTCGTGGTCCTTCTCCTTGAAGGCGCTCGGCCTGGTGCTGGCGGCCCTCGCCGCGATCGCCGCCGCCGGCGTCCTGGCTGGGACATCGGCCGGGAACGGCCCCGGCCAGGCCGACGGCGAGTCCGGTTGGGCCGAGGTGCGGCGCGGCGACCTGGTGCTCTCGGTGCCGGTGACCGGGACTCTCGCGGCCGTGGATGCCGCCCGCCTGGGGCCGCCGCCGGTCGCGGACGTCTGGGACTTCAAGATCGTCTTCATGGCGCCCGAAGGCACGACGGTGCGGCGCGGCCAGCCGGTTCTCGGCTTCGATACCTCGGTGCTCGAGAAGACCCTGCGCGACAAGGAAGCGGAGCGGGACTCGGCGCAGAAGGAGCTCGAAAAGGCGAGCGCCGACCTGGCGCTGGCGCGGAGCGACGGCGAGCTGCACCTGGCCGAGGCGACAGCCGATCTCCGGCGCGCCGAGCTGGAGGTCGCGGTGCCTCCCGAGCTCAAATCGCGCAACGAGCTGGCGACGGCGCGCGCCGATCTCGAGCTGGCGACGCGGAAGATCGACTACCAGCGGCATCGCCTGGGACTCACCGCCACGGCGGCGGCCGCCCAGCTGCGGTCCTTGACCGAGCGGCGGGACCGGGCGGCGGCGCGGGTGGCCGAGGTGCGGGGGGCGATCGCGCGCATGCGCGTCGCGGCGCCGCGAGACGGCACCGTCGTCTACCTGCCGAACCCGCGCGGCGAAAAGAAGAAGGTCGGCGACTCCTGCTGGCGCCGCGAGCTGATCATGGAGATTCCCGACCTCCGCCGCCTGCAGGCCGACGGGGAGATCGACGAGGCCGACGCCGGGCGGGTCGCCGCCGGCCAGACCGTCGCGCTGCGCCTCGACGCCCACCCCGAGCGGGTCTTCACCGGCCGGGTCGCCGCCATCAAGAGCGCCATGCGCCAGCGTGCCGCGGCGCCGGCCGGCAAGATGGTGCGGATCGAGATCGCACTCGCGCGCACCGATCCGCTGCGCATGCGCCCGGGGATGCGCTTCGCCGGTGCCATCGAGCTCGAGCGCGCGCCGGGGGTGCTGCTGGCGCCGCTGGCGGCGGTGCGCAGCCTTCCCGACGGCCCGCTCGTCGTCCGCCGCACGCGCTTCGGCGCCGAAACGGTGCGCCCGCGCCTCGGCCGCCACGACGACCGCCAGGTGGAGGTCCTCGCCGGACTGGCGCCGGGCGACCTGGTGCAGGCCGACGAGGCGCCGGCAGCCACCGCCGGGGCCGCACCAGCGCCGGGAACCGCGCCCATCGCCGGCAGGGTGCCTGCCGCCAGGGCCGGCGGAGGACGGCGATGAGCGCGCGGCGGTTGCTCGGCCTGGGCCTCGCCATCGCCGCGGTCATGGCGGTGGCGGCGGTCGTGGCGCTCCTGGCCTCCCTGCCGCCGGGTGCATCGGCCGCCCGCCGCGCCGCGGGTCGGATCGCCGCGAGGGACGAGCCGGGCGAGGTGCCGGTGGCGGCGGTCGAGCGGCGCGACTTCATCCAGCAGGTGCCCGCCGAAGGGAACCTGCGCGCCGTGCGCTCCACGGCGGTGTTGGTGCCGGCGCTGGAGACGAGGACCGGGTCGTTCCGCGTCGCGTGGGTGGCGGCGGACGGCACGCGGGTGCGCGCCGGCGACGTCGTGGTGCGCTTCGATCCCACGGACCTGGCCAAGGACCTGCGCGACGCCGAGGCGCAGCTCGAAACCGCGCGCCTCAAGGCGGCAGGCCAGCGCTCGGGCCTCGCGGCCGACGTCGCCAACCTCGAGCGTGACTCGGCGCTGGCGCAGGACGAGCTCGACAACGCCCGGCACTTCCAGAAGAAAGACGAGCTGATCTTTTCGCGCCACGACATCCTCGAGTCGGAGATGGACCAGCAGCTGGCCGCCGGCAAGGAGCTCCATGCCCGCGAGCAGCAGGCCGGCCGCCGGCAGCTGGGACGCGCGGGCCTCGACCTGCTGGCCATCGACGTGCGCAAGGCGGAGGCCGACATCCGCCAGGCCCGGGCCGGCCTGCGGGCGCTGCAGGTCACCGCCCCCAACGACGGCGTGCTGATCCTGGACCGCAACCGTGCAGCAGGCGATCCGCCGCGGGTGGGCGACACGGTGTGGAGCGGCATGGTCCTGGCCGACATTCCCGACCTCTCGGCGATGGAGGCCGAGGTCTACGTGCTGGAGGCGGACGCCGGCGGCCTGGCCGCGGGCAAGCCGGCGACGGTGGCGGTCGAGTCGCAGCCCGGGGTCGAGTACCCGGCGCGCATCGCCCGTGTCGATACCCTGGCCAAGCCCCGCCTGAGCGGCTCGCCGGTGCAGTTCTTCGCGGTCACGCTGGCCTTTGCGCCCGGCACCCTGAAAACGATGGGAACGGTCAAGCCTGGCCAGCGCGTGCTCGCCCGCCTGCGCCTGGAGGAGCGGCGCGGGGCGCTGGTGGCGCCGCGCGAGGCGGTCTTCCAGCTTGGCGGCGGCAACGTGGTCTACCGCCGGCACCCCGGCGCGCTCGGCGGGCTCGGCTTCGAGCCGGTGCCGGTGGCGCTTGGCCCGGCCGGCGTGGGCACGGTCGTGATCGAGCGCGGAGTCGCCGCCGGGGACCTGCTGGCGCTGCGCGACCCGGCGGCGGCCGCCGCGCCGCGGCCCGCCGCGCCTGGCACTCCGGCGTCCATCGCCATGCCGGCACTTCCTCCCGGCCGCGCCGGGGGCGCAGTGCGGCCTTGAGCCCAACGGAGGCGCTCCGGGCTGCCCTGGTGAGCCTGGGGACCCACAAGCTGCGCTCGGCGCTCACCATGCTGGGGATCATCTTCGGCGTCGGGGCGGTGATCGCGATGCTGTCGATCGGCGCCGGCGCGGAGCGGGAGGCCCTGGCACTGGTCGAGCGGCTCGGGCTCCGCAACGTGCTGGTGCGGGCGAAGAGCCTGAACCCCACGGAGCTGCAGGAGGTCCGCCGCAGATCGCCGGGCCTTTCGGCGCGCGACGGCGCCGCCATCGCCGAGGGGGTGCCGGGGGTGCGTCGGGTGGTGACCCGCCTCCGCCTCGAGCCCTACAAGGTGATGTCGGCGAGCCGGCGGGCCACCGGCGTGGAGGTGTACGGCGCCAGCCCTGACCAGGCCGAGCTCTCCCACCTGGCGGTCGCCGAGGGGCGCTTCCTGGACGCGCTGGACGAGCGCGGACACGGACAGGTCTGCGTCATCGGCGCGGCGGTGCGGCGCGAGCTGTTCGGGTACGGACCGGCGCTGGGCCAGCTGGTGAAGATCAACGACGTCTGGCTCGAGGTGGTGGGGGTCCTGGCCGGCGACACGGGTGTGGGCGGCGAGAGCTTTCAGGGTGTCGCGCTGGGCTCGCCGGCGCGCGAGATCTACCTGCCGGCGGCAACCGCCGAGCGCA
>DATKFK010000157.1:0-3611 GCA_035544375.1 Thermoanaerobaculia bacterium | reverse complement strand
CAGCTGCGGGGGCAGACCGGCTACATCACGCTCGATCCCGGCTATGGCAACACCGGCGCGTGCGAAAGCGCCATCACCTTCATCGACGGCGAGAAGGGAATCCTGCGTTATCGCGGCTACCCGATCGAGGAGATCGCCGGCAAGACCGATTTCGTCGACGTCTGCTTCCTGCTGATCTACGGCCATCTGCCCAAGCAGGACGAGATCAAGCAGTTCCGCCAGGGCCTGACGTATCACAGCCTGCTGCACGAAGACATGAAGAAGTTCTTCGAGGGCTTCCCGGCGGGCGCGCACCCGATGGCCATCCTGTCGGCGATGGTGGCCAGCCTCTCCGCCTACTACCCGGAGCGGCCGGAGGAAGTGGACCTCAACCTCATCCGCCTGCTGGCGAAGGTCAAGACGATCGCCGCCTTCTCGCACAAGAAGAGCATCGGCCAGCCGTTCATGTATCCGCGCAACGACCTGTCGTATTGCGCCAACTTCCTGCACATGATGTTCGCGGTGCCGGCCGAGCCCTATACCGTCAACCCGGTGCTCGAGCGGGCGCTCAACCTGCTGCTCATCCTGCATGCCGATCACGAGCAGAACTGCAGCACCTCGACGGTGCGCATGGTGGGGAGCAGCCAGGCCAACCTGTGGGCCTCGATGTCGGCCGGGATCTGCGCGCTGTGGGGGCCGCTGCACGGCGGCGCCAACCAGCAGGTGATCGAGATGCTCGAGCACATCCAGCGCGACGGCGCCAATTACAAGAAATATATCGACATGGCCAAGGACAAGAGCGCCGGCTTCCGGCTGATGGGCTTCGGCCATCGCGTCTACAAGAACTTCGATCCGCGCGCGCGCATCTTGAAGCAGACCTGCGACGAGGTGCTTGCCGAGATGGGCGTCAGCGACCCGCTGCTCGACATCGCCAAGTCGCTCGAGGCGGTGGCGCTCTCCGACGAGTTCTTCATCCAGCGCAAGCTCTACCCCAACGTCGATTTCTACAGCGGCATCATCTACCGCGCCATGGGCATCCCCACCAACATGTTCACGGTGATGTTCGCCCTGGGCCGGCTGCCGGGCTGGCTGGCGCACTGGAAAGAGATGCGGGAGGACCCCAAGACCCGCATCAACCGGCCGCGCCAGGTCTACACCGGCGCGCCGCAGCGGCCGTTCGTGCCGCTTGCAGAGCGCGGTTGATGGATTGAGGATCGAGCCCTGCGATTTTTCAGCTAGCCAAGGAGGTCGTACGTCCTACTCGAAGCCGCGCAGGCTCTCGGCCCGGGCCACCCGGTCGATGGCGATCAGGTAGGCGGCGCGGCGCAGGTCCACCTGCCTCTCCTTGTGGACCGCCAGCACCTCTCCCCAGGCCCGCTCCATGCGCTTGGCGAGCTCGCGGTTGACCTGCTCCTCGTCCCAGTAGAACTGCTGCAGGTTCTGCACCCACTCGAAATAGGAGACGGTGACGCCGCCGGCGTTGACCAGGATGTCGGGAGCGACGATGACGCCGCGCTCCGCCAGCTTCTGATCGGCGGTGGGAGTGGTCGGCGCGTTGGCGCCCTCGATCACGAAGCGGGCGCGCACCTGGTCGACGTTGCGGCGGTTGATCACGCCGCCCAAGGCCGCGGGGATGAGGAAATCGCACGGGACGGCGAGGATCTCCTCGTTGCTGACCGCCTTGCCCTGCGGGAAGCCGGCGATCGTGCGCCGCCGCGCCGCGTGCTCGAGCAGCGCCGGCACGTCGAGCCCCTGCGGATCGTGGAGGCCGCCGTTGATGTCCGAGGCCGCGACCACCTTGCCGCCCAGCTCGTGGAAGAAGCGGGCGGCGAAGGCGCCGACGTTGCCGAAGCCCTGGATGGCGGCGGTCGCGCCGGCGAGATCGACCCCCCATTCGCGGGCCACGTGCTCGAGCACGAAGATGGCGCCGCGGCCGGTGGCCGCCTCCCGCCCCTGGGAGCCGCCGATCTCGAGCGGCTTGCCGGTGACGACCGCCGGGGTGTAGCCGTTTTTGCGCCCGTACTGATCCATGATCCAGGCCATGGTCTGGGCGTTGGTGTACATGTCCGGCGCCGGGATGTCGCGGTTGACGCCGAGGATGATCGAGATGCGCTGGATGAACTTGCGGGTCAGCCGTTCGAGCTCGCCGGTGCTCATCTCCCAGGGGATGCAGGCCACGCCGCCCTTGGCGCCGCCGAACGGGATGTCCATCAGCGCGGTCTTCCAGGTCATCAGGGCGGCCAGCGCGCGGATCTCGTAGAAATCGACGTCGGGATGGTAGCGGATGCCGCCCTTGCAGGGACCGCGGGCGCCGTTGTGCTGGACGCGGTAGCCGACGAAGACCGCGCCGGTGCCGTCGTCGCGGCGGATCGGCACGGCGACGCGCATCTCGCGGAAGGGCGTCTTCAGCAAGACGCGCAGCTCGTCGCGCAGGCCCATGATCTCGCTGGCGATGTCGAACTGCTCGGAGGCGATCTGGTAGTCGGTCGTCGAGCGCGCCTGTTCACTCGTCATGATGGGAGGGCAGACTCCTTGGCGAGAAAATCGGTATGGCCTGCGTTTGGAGCGTCCGGGGCAAACGGCGGGATGGCAGTGTATCACCGCGGCGTTCGACAGGCAGGAGGGTCCGGGCGGTCCTTCGGTGCTTCGGGGTCCGGAGTGTCAGGTCAGGGTCTGGTTGACGGTCCGGTGAGTCCGGTGAGGGTCCGGTTGACAAATAGGACCACCGCGGTCCAGAATAGATCTGCCTATTGAGATATGATCTCAATAGAGATGGGTCGCGACGGGCGACCACGAGACGACGATGTCCGAGATGGCGAACCGCGAGAAAGAACGCTTCCTGGCCTTCCTCAGGGAGCGCCGGCAGCGGGTGACGGCCGAGCGGCTCGCCCTGCTCGACGAGGTCTTCCGCCAGCACGGCCACATCGACGCCGAGCAGCTGCTGGCGGCGGCGCGCGGGCGCGGCCTCAAGCTCTCACGCGCCACGGTCTACCGCAACCTGGACCTGCTGGTGGCGAGCGGGCTGGCGCGCAAGCAGCGGCTGGGGCGCCGGCGCTACCTCTATGAGCACGTTCATGGCGGGCAGCGGCACGATCACCTGGTATGCACCGTCTGCGGCCGGGTGGTGGAGTTCCTGAGCCCGGGGATCGCCGCGTTGCAGGCGGCCATCTGCCGCGCCCACGGCTTCGTTCCCAGCGCCTACAGCCTGCAGATCAACGGCCTCTGCCAGGGCTGCGCCCAGCCGGCGGGGGCGGCAGCGGACCCGAGCGCCACTCATGTTTGAAGCCCTGGTCGTGACCCTGCGCGAAGGGGTCGAGGCGGCCCTGGTGGTGGGCATCATCGCCGCCTTCCTGCGGCGGGAAGCGGCCGGCCGTCACCTGGGCGCGGTGTGGGCCGGCATCGTCGCGGCGCTCGCCGCCAGCATGCTGGGAGGGTACCTGCTGCACCGGCTGGCGGTCGACGAGAACATCCTCGAAGGGTTCCTCTATCTTGCGGCGGCGGCGGTCGTCGGCTCGATGCTGGTGTGGATGTGGCGGCACAGCAAGGCCCTGTCCGGCGAGATGAAGGGCACGCTGGCGCGCATCCTGACGCGCGAGCGCGCCGCCGCGGTCGGCCTGGGGATCTTCCTCTTC
>DATKFK010000156.1:0-2277 GCA_035544375.1 Thermoanaerobaculia bacterium | reverse complement strand
TCTCGAACTCGTCTTCGGTCTGCTGCCGCAAATTCTTGGAGTAGATGAAGCGCAAGGGCGCGCCGAACAGCGGGATCAGCACGCGCAGCTCGACGCCCGCGGTATAGCGCATGTGCGAGAAGCTGAAGCTCTGATCGACGCACGGCACCGTCGCGGAGCAGGTGTTGCCTGGGCCGGCAGGCTGCAGGGTCTTCGGCACCTTGCCGTAGACGTTGCCCGCATCGGTGAACAGCAGCACGCGGAAGGGCCCGCCGGCGAGGAAATGATACTCCACGTTGTACTGCATGTACTTGTCGCCGCCGACACCGGCGCCATACTGGTCGAACACCGGGTTGCCGACCGAGTCGCGCACCGTCACCGACCGGAAGCGCATGCCGCGGATGCTGTTCTCGCCGCCCAGGAAGAAGTACTCGAGCGGCGACAGCGGGCGGCTGGACGTCGGGTGCAGCAGGCCGACCTCGGCGTTGAAGGCGAACACCGTCTTCAAGCCCTGGGTGGTGACCGGCGCGAACAGGCTGACGCCGAGGTCCGGGCGCGTGAAGTAGTCGTTGCCGCCCAGCGGGCCGCCGCCGTACTCGAACGAGGCCGACAGGCGCATGCCCTTGACCGGCTCGAACGGATCGTTGCGGCTGTCGTAGACCCACGCCGGCTTGATCGAAGAGGTGTTGATGTAATAGGTCGGGATGGTGGTGGTGACGGGCGTGCCGCTGGTGAGCGAGGTCAGCAGGCTTTCCGAGTCGTTGTGGCGCGAGTAGGTGTAGCTCACGCTCGCCTGGTTGAACAGGCCGTAGTTGCGGCCGTAGGTCAGCACGACGCCCTTGGCGTTCTGGATGTACTGCGTGGTCAGCGCCTGGTAGTCGAGGTTGGAGTCGAAGGCGCGGAAGCCGATGCTCTGCGGCCGGTCGAGCCACCAGGGAATGTTGTAGTTGAAGTCGTAGAGCTTGCGGTAGCGGCCGGTCTGCACCGAGATGCCCGCCTGCTCGCCGCGGCCGAGGAAGTTCTTGGTGCTGATCGAGAACTGGATGAAGAAGCCGTCGATCTCGCTCCAGCCGCCGCCGAACTGCAGCTCGGTGCGGTTCGCCTCCTTGCCCTTGAACACCAGGTCGACTTCCTTCTTCTCGGTGTTGGTCCCGATGTCGACCGGGTCCTCCTGGTCGAGCTTGAAGTAGCCGAGCTGGTTGATCTTGATCACGCTGTTCTTCACCGCCGCGATGTTGACCAGGCCGCCCTCGTAGATGCGCAGCTCGCGGCGCAGCACCTTGTCGCGGGTGCGGTCGTTGCCCGCGAACTCGATGCGGCCGACCTTGAACTGGTCGCCCTCGCCGACGTGCACCACGAGGTCGGCGACGTGGCCGCCGCGTTCGATCAGCTCGGGCTCGACGCGGGCGTAGACGTAGCCGGTGTTGACGTAGGTGTCCTTGATCTTCTTGATCGAATCGTCGAGCACCTTGGAGCGCAGCCAGGCGCCGGGCTTGAGCGAGAAGGCGCGCATCAGGGCGGCGGTGGGGTAGACCTTGTTGCCGTCCAAGGTGACCTGGCCCAGCCGCCAGCGGTCGCCCTCCTCCACCGGGATGGTGATGAACATGCGGCGCTGCTGGTCCTTGGCGGAGGCGGCGTTGGGGTGCTTGGCCCTGACCTCGATCTTGGGCTCGCCGAGCGCCACGTTCTTGTAGCCCTCGCCGTGATAGACGTCGCGAACCTTGTCGAGGTCCTCCTGCATCTTGGCCGGATCGTAGACGTCCTTCTTCATGATGCGGGTGACGAGGTTGGACTCCTTGGTGTCCTTCATCGCCCAGCGCAGGCGGAGGCCGCCGATCACGTGGTTGCCGGTGAAGTCGATCTTGGCGATGCGCACGCGGTCGCCCTCGTCGACCTTGAACACCACCTTCTTGTCGTTGCCGGCCAGGTCCTGGACGGTGTAGCGCGCCTGCGCGAAGCGGTAGCCCTTCTCGCGGTAGAGGTCCTCGATCAGCGTCTTGACCCGCTGCAGCTCGCCCAGGCTCAGCGGCTCGCCTTCGCGCACCTTGATCCGCTGCGTCGAGATCTTGTCCTGGATGTCGGTCTTCGACAGCCGCTTGAGCCCCTCGTAGTCGATCGAGCGCAGGATCGGGCGCTCCTGCACGGTGATCGTCAGCTTCACGCCGGCGGGCACCGGCGTGTAGTCGACCTTCAGGTCGTCCACCAGGCCGCGGTCCCACAGCGACTTGATGGCCTGGTTCAAGCGCTCCTCGTCCAGGGGCTGGCCGATCTCGATGCCGAGGTAGTAGAGCAGCGTCT
>DATKFK010000155.1:0-6256 GCA_035544375.1 Thermoanaerobaculia bacterium | reverse complement strand
ATCCAGCGACGGTTGCCAGGGCGATCAGCTTGGCGAGGGCGGCCATCGGCGTCATGTCGGCCGGATTGAGGGCCCCCACGCCCGGCAGCCAGGCGCCCGCGGCGTAGGCGCTGTCATTGACGACGCCGCTCAGCACCTGCGTGCAGTCGACGAGAATGACGCCTTCATTGTTCGCCGCCAGCAGGGCTTGGTAGATCGCGCCGGCGGACGGGTTGTCCGGGTCGCCCGAAGGGAAGTTGCCTTCCCCATAGGACTCGAGGATGAGGCCCTTGATGCCGGTCCCCACACACGCGGTGATGAGCGACGCGATCACCGAGTTGCCCGGGTCGCTGCCCACGGGATAGTAGGCCGGAAAGGCGTTGAACTGCATGACCGGGAACGAGTTGATGTTGCTCTCAATGTAGGCAAGTTGCTTTTTCACCTCGGTCCGTACCTTCTCGTTCTCCAGGCTGACCTCCCGCGTCGCGGGCAGGGGCAGTACCTCCTCGAAGTTGATCACCAGCTCGATTCCATATTGGCCGAGGGCTGGGAAGTTAGGCGAGGAGAAGGCCTGGAATTCGCTGGCGTTCGTCTTGACCACCCGGTTGCCGCGGAACAGGTTGCTCGCGAAATAGACGCACACCTCCGGCACTCCGCTCTGCGCCGCGGCGATCGCGCCGCAGACGTTCTGGAACGCGTCGGTGTTGTAGTTGAGGACCAGCCGCGCACCCGGCGAAGCTTGATAGAAGAGGGGAACCTGCGAGCCGGTGATGACCACGGGCTTGCTCAACACCGCAGCCGGGAACCCATGGGTGTTGAAACTCGCCAGCAGGAAGGACAGCGCCGGGCCGGTGAAATCCATGCTGTCGGTCCCGTGCAGGACGACCCAGCCGTCATAGCCCCCGTAGGTGTCGAGGATGGTCTGAGCCATGATGCACCAGTCCGAGGGCTGGAGATTCGTGCTGTCCAAGGTTCCGGTGGTCGATTCTGGAAACGTGATGGGCGGAAATGCGACTTTGATTTCGAGATACTGCTGCTTGAGGATGGGAGTGATGAGCCCCTGGAAAGCGTCACGAAAAGCATCGTGGGACAAGGGCGCCAGCGGGCTACCTGCGCTACCGATGGTGCCTCCGGTGTAGAGCACGGCGATGTTCATACAGGTCCTCCCTTCCATCGCGACACACGCGATCATCTTCGGCCAGGGCAACCGCGAGGCCGGAGGACGCCGGTCGATGGGCTCGGTCGCCCGGCGTCAGATGATGCTTACCCCTGTCGCCGGCACGAACATGTAGGTGAAGAAGTCATAGCTCACCACCAGATCGTCGTTGTCATCCGGCTTGCTGCTGTTAAAGAGGTTGACCGGGCCCTGGTTGACGGTCCAGTTGGCCGTCGCCGGATCGGTGATGGGGTTGCCGGCAAAATCGAAATTCGTCACCTGGTCGTTGCCATCCTTCTGCGACCACGAATTGAAGTCCACGGGGTCGTCGCATCGAGCCCAGTGGTAGTCACCCGGCCAACCATTGGGCGTATCCGCCTGCGAGACCAGGAGCGCGACGTAATGGCCGGAGGCGCCGGTGGCGGCGTGCGCTCGCAGATCGGCCTTGGAGGTTCCGACGTTGTACAGCCCATCTTTCAGGGCACCCTCCTGAACGCCAGGCCCGGTCGGCGGCGTCGGATACAGGTAGCAGTGCATCCTGCCGGGCTGGGGGAACGAATTGCTGGCGATGTTGCAGCCGTAGGCATAACAGTTGTTGTTGGGTTGGAACTTGTAGGACATGAAGTAGCCATCGCAGTCTCCCGCCGGGTTGTACCCTGCGTTTGGGCTCGCGACCGTGTCGGCATACTGCGGAACGCAGCCGACCTCCGGACATGGGCAGACGCTCTGCGGTGCGATGATCTTGTCTGCCGACGCCTGGACCTGATGCAGGTTGTCATCTGGTGCAACCATCCCGCTGAACTTCAGTCTTCCTAATGGCATGGCTCCTCCCTTCAAGCCGAGGTGCGCTTGGCCTCGAACAGACCGCCGATCGCGAGCGTGTCCGGGCGGCGCAGGCAGCGCCTTATGACCGCATCGCTATGCTTATATGATTACTTAGTCTCGCAGAGAGTAACACCACTTGATATGCTCGTCAAGGAGTCTCCGAGCGCAACAGGTCTGCCCTGAGTGGCCACCCGGCCCCGGCTCAGGTCGTCTTGATCGCCTGCAGGGGATCGACCGCTGCCGCCTCGCGCGCCGGCAGGTAGGCGGCGGCCAGCGCGACGGTTGCGACCAGCAGCGCCACCCCGGCATAGGTCGGCGGATCGGCGGCGCCGACGCCATACAGCAGGCCCGCGAGCAGGCGTGCGAGCCCAAGCGCCGCGACGAGGCCGCATGCGATGCCGCACAAGGCAAGCGCCATCCCCTGCCGCACCACCAACCCGAGGACCCGCGCACGGTCGGCTCCGAGCGCCATGCGCACCCCGATCTCCTGGGTGCGCCGGCGCACGCCCTGGGCGGTGACGCCGTAGATGCCGAGCGCGACGAGCAGCGCCGCCAGGGCGCCGAAACCGGCTACCAGGGACGAGAGCAGCCGCGGCCGCCCGATGTCGTCGGCCACCAGCCGGCTGAGCGGCGCCACCTCGGAGATCGGCTGGTCGGCGTTGACCTGCCAGATCGCCCGGCGCGCCGCCCGGGCCACCGCCAGCGGGTTGCCGGCGGCACGCACGAAGAGCTTCACGGTCGCGCGCGGAAAGAGCCGCAACGGCCCGTATATCGCCGGCCCGGTCGGGTTCGCCAAGCCCTGGCCGTGCACGTCGGCAACCACGCCGACGACGGTGAGATCGACGTTGCCGTCGCGCAGGCGCTTGCCGACCGCTGCTTGCCCGGGCCATAGCTGCTGCGCCAGGCTCTGGCTGACGATGAGAGCCGCAGGCGCGCTGCCGGCGTCGTCGCGCGCGTCGAAATCGCGTCCTCGCAGCAGGGGGATGCCGAGCGCATGGAAATAGCCGGTCGAGACGATCAGCAGACCCTGCTTGGGAGTGACCGGCCGCGGGTCCGCGGCTCCCACCGGCGCGAAGGCGTATTCTTCTCCCTGGCCCGCGAGGGGCTGGGTGTGGCTGGCGCCCACCGCCAGGACCCCCGGCAGGCCGCGCAGCCGGTCCAGGATCTCCCGGCGGTAGCGGGCGCCGCCGTCGGGGCCATTCGCCTGCGCGTCCGGGATGGAGATGCCGAGGCTCAGGACGTGAGCAGCCTGAAATCCGGGATCGACGTTCTGCAGCCGCCAGAAGCTGCGCACCAGCAGACCGGCGCCAACCAGCAGCAGGGTGGCGAGCGCGGTCTGGACCACGACCAGCAGCCGGGCGCCGTGCCCGGGGCCGCCCTGGCCCGCTCCGCCCCCTTGCTGGAGCGCCTGGCGCAGATCAGGGCCCGTCGCCTGGCGTGCCGACATCTCGCCGAACAAAAAGCCGCAGGTGACGGCGAGCGCGAGGGTGAACAGCGCCACGGTGGCGTCGAGCCGGATCTCGTCGGCGCGCGGCAGGTAGTCGGCGGCAACGCCGGCCAGCGCACCGATCCCGAGCTCGGCCATGAGCAGCCCCAGGGCGCCGCCGGCGAGCGCCAGGCCGGCGCTCTCGATCAGCAGCTGGCCGGCGAGGCGCGCCGGCGTCGCTCCGAGAGAGGCGCGGATGGCCAGCTCGCGGCGGCGGCCCAGCGTTCGCGCGAGGCTCAGGTTGGCGAGGTTGACGCAGATGACGAGCAGGACCAGGCCGACCGCCGAGAACAGCACGGCGAGCAGGGGGCGGACGTCGCCGGTCACCTTCTCGGCCAGCGGGCGCAACGCGGCGGTGCCCCAGCCCTCGTTGCTGGCGGCGTACTGCCGCTCGAGCCGGCTCAGCACCGCGGTCGCCTGGGTGGTCGCCGCGCGCAGCGTGACGCCAGGAGAGAGGCGGCCGACGACGTTCAGCCATCGCACCTCCCTGGAATGCGGCACCTTGTCGTCGCCGACCAGCGACAGCGGCGCCCAGATGCCCACCTCGCGGGCAGGGAACGCCAGCTCGGGCGGCATCACGCCGGCGACGGTGTAGGGGGCGCCGTCGAGCGTCAGTTTCCGCCCCACCACGGCGCGGTCGGCGCCGAAGCGGCTGCGCCACAGCCGGTGGCTGAGAACCACGACGTGGTTGCCGCCCGGCCGGTCGTCCGCGGGCAGCAGCGGGCGCCCGATCTCGGCCTGCGCCCCGAGAGTCGAAAAGAAGGCACCGGAGACGCTCGCCACCGGCACCCGCAGGGGCTCGCCGGCCCCGGTCAAGCTCATGCCCGAGTTGCCCGGGAGCCAGGCGTAGTCGGCGAGACTCACGAAGGCGCGGCCGGGGCCGGCGACGGCGCGGGCGAGGTCGTCGAAGTCCTGCGGCGAGAAATCGGCCACGACCCCCTTTTCGCGATGCGCGTGGCCGACCCACACCAGCCGCTCCGGAGCGCGGAAGGGGAGCGGCCGCAGCAGCACGGCGAGCACGGCGCTGAAGATCACGGCATTGGCGCCCAGCCCGACGGCGAGGGTGAGCAGCGCCGCGGCTGTGTAGCCCTTGCTGCGGCGAAAGGAACGCAAGGCGGGGACGATCTCGGCGAACATTTCAGGCCTCCTGTCACTCCTGCCGTGGCGGCGCCGCGTCGCGCGCGCAGGCGGCGGCGCGTTCCAAGAGCAGCTCTCGCTGGCGGTCGTTGCGGGTGAGGGCCGCCGCGCGCGCCAGCTCCGCGCGCGCCTCGTCGAAGCGGCCCAGCTTCGCCAGGAGGTCGCCGCGCACCCCCGGCAGGAGAGGATAACTCCTGAGCGACGGCTCCTCGACGAGGGCGTCGGCCAGCTCGAGACCCGCCGCCGGCCCGAAGGCCATCCCCACCGCCACCGCTCGATTCAGCTCGACGACGGGAGAGGGGGCGAGCTGGGCCAGGGCGTCGTAGAGGGCGACGATGCGCGGCCAGTCCGTCTCCTCCGGCGTGCGCGCCCGGGCGTGGCAGGCGGCGATCGAGGCCTGCAGGACGAAGGGACCGAAGGCGCCGCCCAGCTTCTCGGCGCGCGCGAGCGCCGCGAGACCGCGGTGGATCAGGAGCCGGTCCCACAGCGCGCGGTTCTGATCGAAGAGCAGGATGGGCTCCCCCGACCGGCCGGTGCGGGCGCGCGACCGCGAGGCCTGGATCTCCATCAACGCCACCAGGCCGTGCACCTCGGGCTCGGCGGGCACCAGCTCGGCCAGGATGCGGCCGAGACGGAGCGCATCGGCGCAGAGCGCGGGCCGCATCCAGTCGCCGCCGGCGGTCGCCGAATAGCCTTCGTTGAACACCAGGTAGACGACCTCGAGCACCGACGACAGGCGGGCGGCGAGCTCGGCGCCGCGGGGCACCTCGAAGGGGACGCGCGCCTCGGCGAGGGTGCGCTTGGCGCGGACGATGCGCTGGGCGACCGTCGCCTCCGGGACGAGGAAGGCGCGCGCGATCTCCTCGGTGGTCAGGCCGCCGAGCAGGCGAAGCGTCAGCGCCACCCGCGCTTCGGTCGAAAGCACCGGGTGGCAGGCGACGAGCACCAGGCGCAGCAGGTCATCGCCGACGTGATCGTCCATCGCCGCCTCCAGGTCCGGCGCCGCCTGCTGCGCCTCGATCTCGCGCCCCAGCTCCTCGTGCTTGCGCTGCAGCAGGGAGCCGCGGCGCAGCAGGTCGAAGGCGCGATGCTTGGCGGCGGCCATCAGCCAGGCGCCCGGGTTGTCCGGGACGCCCGACTGCGGCCACCGCTCGAGCGCCGCGACCAGGGCGTCCTGCGCCAGGTCCTCGGCGAGACCGACGTCGCGCACGATGCGGACGAGCCCGGCGATCAGCCTGGCCGATTCGATCCGCCAGACCGCGTCAATCGTGCGATGCGTGTCCGAAGCCGTCACGGGAGCTGGTTGACAATGGCATGGCCCAGGCGCCCGCGGCCGTCCTGGCAGTGCACTAGCCGCGGGCGCATCGCGCCTACCGCTTCGCGGCCATCTCCGCGCGCTGGCGCTCCTCCGCCTCCCGAAGCTCGGGAGTGAGCTCCGGACCGAAGTCCGCCGCCTCGAACACCTGGCGGATCTCGATCTCGGACTCGCCGCCGGGGAAAGGATTGGGGCTGCGCTTGACCCATTCGATCGCCTCTTCCTTCGACTTCACCTCGAACAGCCAGTAACCGGCGATCAGCTCCTTGGTCTCGGTGAAGGGCCCATCGGTGACGATGCGCTTGTCGCCCGAGAACCTGACGCGCGCGCCCTTGCTGCTGGGCTGGAGCCCCTCCCC
>DATKFK010000154.1:0-2208 GCA_035544375.1 Thermoanaerobaculia bacterium | reverse complement strand
CGCGCGCCGGAAGCCTACGAGCTGCTCCTTGCGGCGCGCGCCGGCGGGGGGGAGGCGATGGGGGTGATCTTCGAATGGTGAGGTTCGTCGTCCTCGCCGCGCCCCGCACCGGCAGCAACTGGCTGTGCAGCCTCCTCGACTCGCACCCCGAGGTCGTCTGCCATCACGAGCTGTTCAATCCGGAGCGCATCCTCTACGCCGTGTCTTGCCGCGCCGGCGTTGCCGGCGGGCTCGATCGCGACGCCTTCGGCACCGTCGCGGCGCGCGACGCCGACCCCCTGGGCTTCCTGCGGCGCGTGTGGCGCGAGGGCTCGCTGGGCCGCGCCATCGTGGGTTTCAAGCTCAACCGCGGCCAGCAGCCGCGGGTGTTCGCCGAGGTGCTGGCCGACCGCGGCATCCGCAAGCTGCTGTTGCGGCGGCGCAACCGGCTGAAGACCTACGTGTCGGAGGAGATCGCCCTGCGCACCGAGGTTTGGGAGAGCTATGAATGGTCCCGGCCGGCGGCGGCGCCGGGCGAGCGCCCGCGGATCGAGGTCCCGCTCGACGATCTCGCGCGCCACATCGCCCGCAACGACGGCTACTACCGGGAGCTGCGCCGCGGCCTGGAAGGCCAGGGCTACCTCGAGCTCGACTACGAATCCCTGGGCGATCCGCGCGAGCACGTCCGCGCCCTCGCCTTCCTCGGCGCCCGCGAGCCGGAGATCCCGCTGCAAGGGGCGACGCGCAAGATGAACCCCTGCGACCTGCGCGAGCTGGTCG
The DNA here is from genome assembly GCA_035544375.1 of Thermoanaerobaculia bacterium. Classification (GTDB taxonomy): domain Bacteria; phylum Acidobacteriota; class Thermoanaerobaculia; order Multivoradales; family UBA5704; genus JASLEW01. Next base: position 1,449 of record DATKFK010000154.1, on the reverse strand, counting down.
CCGGCTACGACGAGCTGGCCGCGGCCCTGCGCGGCACCGAGCTGGCGGACGAGCTGAGCGATCCGGGTCCGTGACCGGTGCGCAATGAAGGTGCTTCGCGGCGCCGTCTCCGCGACGCTCGCGACCATCCCCGACGCGAGCAACGTGAGCAACGTGAGCAGCCCTGGCTTGACGCCCCTGGGGGGCCGTGATAGGTTCTCCCGTCCCCGTGTTCGGGGGGAACTCCCTTGGAGAGTGCGTCTATGTTCGCAGTCATCGAGAGTGGTGGAAAGCAATATCGCGTCGAGCCGGGCGACGTGCTTGACGTCGAGCTGCTGGGATCCCTGGCGGACGCGGAGAAGGGCGCCGCGGTGCGCTTCGAGCGGGTCCTCGTCGTCGGAGGGGCGGACTCCTCGGCGGCCGCCACGATCGGCAAGCCGCTGATCGAGGGGGCGCTGGTCACCGCCTCGCTGGTCGGCGAGTCGAAGGGCCCGAAGATCCGGGTGTTCAAGCACAAGAAGCGCAACACGCAACGCAAGACGATCGGCCATCGCCAGCACTACACCCGCGTCCGCATCGACGAGATCCAGCTGCCGTAGGCGCCGCACACATCGACACCGCACCGGGAAGACAAGGAGCAGCTGCTCATGGCACACAAAAAAGGACAGGGCTCGAGCCGCAACGGCCGCGACTCCAACCCGCAACACCTGGGGGTCAAGCGCTTCGGCGGCGAGGAGGTCAGCGGCGGCTCGATCATCGTCCGCCAGCGGGGCACCCGCTTCTTTCCCGGCACCAACGTCGGACGGGGCAAGGACGACACCCTCTTCGCCAAGCAGGGAGGCGTCGTCAAGTTCCAGAACCGCGGCCGCCGCGGCACCTTCGTGCACGTGCTGCCGGCCGCCACTGCGCCGGCTGGCGCTCCAGTTGCCGCGCCGGCCGGCGCCACCGCTCAAGCGGACACCGCCGCGGCTGACGCTTCCTCCTAGTCGTTTCCACGCCCGGCCCCGGCGCGCCGCGGCGCCAGGGCTGCCGATGCCTGGGCATTCGAACCGCGGCGCCTGGCTTCTGCATCCACCGCCGGCGCGCCCCGTCACGGCGCCGGCCTCCCAACCGTGATCTTCTTAGACGAAGCCGCCATCCACGTCAGGGGAGGGCGCGGCGGCAACGGCGTCGTGGCGTTCCGCCGCGAGAAGTACGTGCCCCGCGGCGGTCCCTCCGGCGGCGACGGCGGCCATGGCGGCAGCGTCTGGCTGGTCGGCGACCCGGGCCGCAACACGCTCTACCACCTGCAATTCGCATCGATCTACCCGGCCGAGCGCGGGCGCCACGGCGAGGGCTCGAACCGCACCGGCCGCAGCGGCGCCGACCTGGCGGTGCCGGTGCCCCTGGGGACCGTGGTCTACGAGCGCGACAGCGGTGCGCTGCTGGGCGAGATCCTCGCCGACGGCGAGAGCCTGCGGGTGGCGGCCG
>DATKFK010000153.1:0-3758 GCA_035544375.1 Thermoanaerobaculia bacterium | reverse complement strand
GACGAGCCGCACGCCCGCGCCGCCGCCGGTGCCCGGCGCGGCAGCCGCTGCCGGCTGCCCCGGCCCGCCAGGCTCGCGGTCGCGCCGCGCCAGGACCACCGCCTCGCGCACCGCCGGGTGGCGCGCCAGCGCCGCCTCGATCTCTCCCAGCTCGATGCGCACGCCGCGGACCTTGACCTGGTGGTCGAGGCGCCCCAGGAACTCGATCTCGCCGTCGGGCCGGAAGCGCGCCAGGTCGCCGGTCCTGTAGAGCCGCTCGCCCTCCCGGCCGCTGCCGGGGTCGGGGACGAAGCGTTCGGCGGTGAGCACCGGCTGGTTCAGGTAGCCTCGCGCCAGGCCGGCGCCGCCGATGTGGAGCTCGCCCGGCACGCCGGCCGGCACCGGGGCGAGATGGCGGTCCAGCAGCAGGATCGCGGTGTTGGCGATCGGCCGGCCGATCGGCACCAGCCGCCGGTCGCCGCCGCCCCTGCAGGCGTGGAAGGTCACGTCCACCGAGGCTTCGGTCGGCCCGTACAGGTTGTGCAGCGCGACGCCGGGCAGGCAGGCGAGGAAGCGCTCCTCGAGCTCTGGGAGCAGCGCCTCGCCGCTGGCAAACACCCGGCGCACGCCGCTGCAGGCCGCGGCCAGGCCGGGCTGCTCCAGGAAGACCTGCAGCATCGAGGGGACGAAGTGCAAGGTGGTGATGCGGTGCTCCCGGATCAGCGCCGCCAGTCGCGCCGGGTCCTGGTGCGCCCCGGGAGGTGCCATGACCAGGCGCGCGCCGGCGAGGAGCGGCCAGAAGAATTCCCAGACCGAGACGTCGAAGCTGAAGGGCGTCTTCTGCAGCACCGCGTCGTCCGGCCCCAGCCGGTAGGCCGCCTGCATCCACAGCAGCCGGTTGACGATGCCGCGGTGCGGGACGACGGCCCCCTTGGGCCGGCCGGTCGAGCCCGAGGTGAAGATGGCGTAGGCCGGGCTCGCCGGCTGCGGTGCGCTGCCCGCAGCGTGCGACGCCGATGCCGTGCCTGCGGCGGAGGCCTCCCAGGCCGGAGCCGTGTCCGAGGCGAAGGCCTCCCAGGCCGGAGCCGTGCCCGCGCCGGAGGCCTCCCAGGCCGGAGCCGTCCCAGCACCGGCGGCGTCCAGCTCGATCACCCGCCCGGCCGAGCGCAGCCGCTGGGGCAGCGTCCCAAGCCGGGGAAGCAGAGGGCCCTGGGCGAGGAGGGCGTCCGGCGCCGCGTCCGCGAGCAGGCCGGCCAGGCGCTCGGCCGGGTAGTCGGGGTCGAGCGGCACGTAGGCGCCGCCGGCGATGAGCGTGCCGAGGAGGCCCACGACCATGGCGATGGAGCGCTCGGCGAGGATGCCCACCAGCGATTCGGCGCCGACCCCCACGCCCCGCAGCCGCAGCGCCAGGGAGCCGGCGCGCGCGAGCAGCTGCTCGTAGGTGAGCTGCTCGGCGCCGGCCTGGACGGCCGGCGCGTCCGGCGTCCGCGCCGCCCGCGCCGCGATCAGCTGGTGCAGGCAGACGGCCGTTTCCGGCACGCCGGTGTCGTTCCACTCGGCGAGCACCTGGTGCCGCTCGCCGGCGGCGAGCATCGGCAGCCGCCCGACCGGCCGGTCGGGCTCGGCCAGCGCCGCCGCCAGCAGCTGCTCGAAATGCGCGGCGAGGCGCGCCACGGTCGCGGCGTCGAACAGGTCGGCGCTGTACTTCCAGGTGCCGGTCCAGCCGCCGCCGGGCGCGGCCGGCGGCGCCATGGAGACGGCGAGATCGAAGCGTGCCGTGCCGAGGTCGATCTCGCGCGGCAGCAGGAGCAGCCCGGGGAGCGCCAGCGGCCGCAGCGGCGCGTTCTGGCCCACGAACATGACCTGGAAGAGCGGCGTCCGCGACAGGTCGCGCTCGGGGCGCAGCTCGTCCACCAGCCGCTCGAACGGCATCTCGCGGTGGGCGAAGGCGTCGAGCTCCGCGGCGCGGGCGCGCCGCAGCAGCTCCCGCAGCCCCGGCTCTCCCGCCAGGCTGAGGCGCAGCACCAGGTTGTTGAGGAAGACCCCGATCAGCCCTTCGAGCTCGACGCGGTCGCGTCCCGCCACCGGCGTGCCCAGGACCAGGTCGAGCTGGCCGCTGGCGCGATGGAGCAGCGCCGCGAAGCCGGCGAGCAGGCCCATGAAGGGCGTCGCCCGCTGCTCCCGCGCCAGCTCCTCCAGGCGGTGCGAGAGCGCCGGCGGGAGCGCGCGTTCGAGATGCGCGCCGCGGTGCGACAGCACCGCCGGGCGCGGCCGGTCGGCCGGCAGCTCGAGCGGCGGCAGCTCGCCGGCCAGCCGCGTGCGCCACCAGGCGAGGGCCGGCGCCAGCGCCGCCTCGGTCAGGCGGCGGCGCTGCCACAGCGCATAGTCGGCATATTGCACGGCCGGCTCGGCCAGCGGCGACGGCCGGCCGGCGGCGAACGCCCCGTACAGCGCCGCCAGCTCGCCGGCCAGGACCGCCAGCGAGCCGCCGTCGCCGGCGATGTGGTGCAGCGCCAGGATCAGCTCGTGCTGCTCCTCGCCCGCCTCGCCTGGCGAGTTCCCCGCGCGCCGCTCCCCCGCCTCGCCGGCGGCGTTTCCAGCGCCCGCCGCGCCGGCCGCGCCCGCGGTGCTTCCCAGGCGCAGCAGCGTGGCACGCATCACCTCGCCGCGTTCGATGGCGAAGGGCCGGCGCCCCAGCGCGCGCCCCAGGCCGCGGGCCACTCCTTCCCGCCGCCGCCCGGGCAGCGCCGCGAGATCGACGAGCGGCAGGCGGCCGCCTGCCGCTCCCGCGGGCGCGGCGGCGTGGACCACCTGCGCCGGCTCGGTGCCGGCGGCGGTGAAGCCGGTGCGCAGCGCCTCGTGCCGCCGCACCACCTCGACGAACACCGCGGCGAGCGCCGGGACGTTCAGCCTGCCCGCGAGCCGCAGCGCGGCGCCCAGGTTGTGGACCGGGTTGCCCGGCTCGAGCTGGTGCAGGAACCACAGCCGGCGCTGGGCGAAGGAGAGCGGCAGCGCCGCCGCCGCGGCGTCCGCCGGCCGCCGGGTCAGCGCCGGCTCCCCGGCCCCTGCCGCCGCCGCGGCCGCGCCCCGGGCTTCGCCGGCGCCTGCCGCCCGCGCCTCGCCGGTCAGGACGCCGATCAGCGCCGCCAGCTCGCCGACCGTCGGCGCCGCGAACAGCTGGTCGAGAGACACCTCGACCCCCAGCTCCTCCTGCACCCGCGCCAGCAGCTGGATCGCCTGCAACGAGTCCGTGCCCAGGGCGAAGACGTCCTGGTCGATCGTCACCTCGCGCCGTTCGAGCACCTCGGCGACGATGCGCGCCAGGCGCGCGAGACGCGCCGCGACCTCGCCGCCCGGCGGCGCGACCAGCGGCCGGGGCTCTTCGATCAAGGCCGCCCTCCCCGGCCGCCGCCCGGCGCCAGGCCGGCGGCGCCCGCCGCCGCCAGCACCAGCGCCAGGGCGGCGAAGAGGCCGATCAGCACGGCCGGAAAACGTGCCCGCAGGCGCTGGCGGTCGAGCCGCTCCTGCAGCATGGCGACGTCGAAGAGCGGCAGGTCGGGGCTGATCGCCTGCATCTGCCGGCGCAGCGCCGGCAGCAGGCTGGCGGCCGTCACCCCCGGTTGCGGGCGCACCAGGAAGTTGACGGTCAGCGGCAGGCGCATGGGGAACTGGGTGAGCGGGAAGTACACGTCGGGCGCCGGCCGGGGCGTGCCGTCGATGCCCTCGTGCCTGACCTCGGCGGCCACCCCGAGCACCGTGAGCCAGGGGTCCGGCGCGCT
>DATKFK010000152.1:0-2738 GCA_035544375.1 Thermoanaerobaculia bacterium | reverse complement strand
ACGGTGGTCACGAAGCTGCTCTGCATGGCGCTCCCCGACGTCGCCTACTTCGGGCGCAAGGACGCCCAGCAGCTGCTCGTGATCCGCCGCCTGGTCGCCGATCTGAACCTGCCCGTGCGGATCGAGGCGCTGCCGACGGTGCGCGAGCCCGACGGGCTGGCCATGTCGTCGCGCAATGCCTACCTCTCCGCGGAGGAACGCCAGGCGGCGGCGGTGCTCTACCGGGCGCTGCAAGCGGCCGCGGCGGCCATCGCCGCAGGTGAGCGGCAGGGCGCCGAGGTGCGGCGCATCCTGCGCCAGGCCGTCGAGCGGGAACCGCTGGCCCGTCTCGAGTACGCCGAGGTGGTGGACGCCGAGAGCTTCCAACCGGTGGCGACGCTTGCCGGCCGGGTGGTGCTGCCGGTCGCGGCGCTGATCGGCAAGACCCGGCTGATCGACAACTTGCAGCTGGCGGTGGGCGAGCAGCCTGCGGCCGGGGCGGCACGCTGAGGCAAGACGGATGCGAACGACGAAGGCAAACGACGGATGCGAACGACGAAGGCGAACGACGAGCGCTGACGACAAAGCCGAGCGGCATGGCGAGTGACGAAGGCAGACAACGAAGGCGAACGAGAACCGATACGCCAAACGAGAGATGACCAATCATGCAACGGACACTATTGAAATCGAAGATTCACCGCGCCACGGTCACCGAGGCCAACCTCGACTACCAGGGATCGGTGACCATCGACCCGCTGTTGATGGATGCCGCCGACCTGCTGGCGTTCGAGCGGGTGGAGATCTACAACGTCACCAACGGCGAGCGGTTTGCCACCTATGCCATTCCTGGCCGGCGCAGCGCCGGCGAGATCTGCATCAACGGCGCCGCCGCCCACAAGGCGAGGCCCGGCGACCTGGTGATCGTCGCCAGCTACGCCGTCTACGAAGAGGAGGCTGCGCGGCAGCATCGGCCGGCGCTGGTGTTCGTGGACGAGGCCAACCGCATCGCCGGCGCCGAGCCGCCGGCGGCGCTGGAGCTGGAGCGAAAGGCCGTGGCCGCGGGCATCGCTGTCGCCTGAGCGGCGGGCATGCAGGGCGGGTGACGCGTGGGGCGGGTAGGGTGGACCGGCTACGCTACAATCGTCGTTGGAGGCAAAGAGACCAGGATGGACACCACGCTCGCCACCACACCTCCCGTCGCCGAGGGCACTGCCGTCGAACCCCTCGTCATTGCGGGGAAGACGTTTCGCTCGCGGCTCATCCTCGGGACCGGCAAGTATCCCGATTTTCCCACCATGGCAGCGGCGCTCGCGGCGTCCGGGACCGAGGTGGTGACGGTGGCGCTCCGGCGGGTCAACCTGGACGAGCGGGGGCAGGGCTCGCTTCTCGACTTCGTGGATCCGCGGCGCTACCTTCTGCTCCCCAACACCGCCGGCTGCTACACCGCTGTCGAGGCCATTCGCACCGCCCGCCTGGCGCGTGAGCTGGGGGGCTGGGACTGGGTCAAGCTCGAGGTCATAGGCGACCCCAAGACGCTGTTTCCCGACAACGTGGAGCTCCTGGAAGCGACCAAGGTCCTGGTGGCCGAGGGCTTCGTCGTGCTGCCGTACACCAACGACGACCCGGTCGTCTGCAAGAAGCTGGAGGACCTGGGGGCTGCCGCGGTGATGCCTCTTGGGGCCCCCATCGGTTCCGGGATGGGCATCCGCAACCCGGCCAACCTCCGGATCATCCTCGAGCAGGCCAAGGTGCCCGTCATCGTCGACGCCGGGGTGGGGACCGCCAGCGACGCCGCCATCGCCATGGAGCTGGGGGCCCAAGGCGTCCTGATGAACACCGCGATTGCCGGCGCCGCCGATCCCATCCGCATGGCCAGGGCCATGAAGCTGGCGGTAGAGGCCGGCTGGCTGGCCGCCAACGCCGGCCGCATCCCCAGCAAGCTCTACGCCTCGGCCTCCTCGCCCCTCACCGGCCTGCTGGAGTAAGGGCCGGGCCGGGGGCGGCGCCTCTCTGCCACTGGCCGCTACTCCAGATAGGCGTGTAGAGCATCAGGCTCTATAGATCTCCCAGGCCGATATGCGGCCCGGCTCGATGAGCTCGAACCGAGTCCCCGGTGGACGCTCTGTGCGGAAAGCTTCGATGCCGCGAAGCCAGATATCAATTCGCTCCCGGATGGGTAGACCCTGGCGCACCCGCGACACGATGATCGCGCCGCGGCACTCGAAATCGAGATCCAGGAACTCCGTGTCCTGTGTAAGGAAGACCAGCTCCGAATCGACCTCCAGACGTTTGCGGATTGCGGAGTCGGAGATGCCTCGCTCCTGCAGGAGGATAATGTGCTCCACTTGGGCGCCCTCCGCGCGAAGGCGATGGAAGAGCTGAAGGGGGAAGTTCTCGTCCAGCAGGATGCTCACGAGGCCTTGGCTACTGCGGGAGGCATGTGGGCCGCAAGATGCGCGGCATACGCCAGCGCCGCCAGGACCTGCTCGCGAGTGAGACGATATTCGTGCTGCACGTCCTCGATGCTCTCGCCCGAGGCAATCGCGCCGACGACGGTAGCCACGTCGAGCCTGGTCTCCTTAAGGCAGGGTTTGCCGAAGCGTACGGTGGGGTCCATCGAGATACCCGGAAAGATCTCCATGATGCCCAAGTTTAGCACCCCGATCGGCAGAGAAAGCAGAGAGGCAGAGAGGGGTAGTGAGTTATCACTCAGGCCCGGGGCGGCGGTACTCGCGCTAGGCCGGGTGACGTTCGGCGGA
>DATKFK010000151.1:0-8129 GCA_035544375.1 Thermoanaerobaculia bacterium | reverse complement strand
CTTGCCCTGCTGCAGCAGGACGACGAGGATCAAGAAGACGCAGACCAGGACGTGCACGGTGTACAGCAGGTAAATCACGGCTCGCAGCCTCCAGAGGGAGAAGAGGTGGTGGCCCGGGACCCAGCGTCCCCGCGGCTTCGGGGGAGCGTCAACCGGAGCACGCTATGATAGCAAGGAACTGGCGCGGGTCAAGGCTGGCACCCCCGACCAGGAACCCGTCCACGTCCGGCTGCGCGATCAGGCCCGCCGCGTTGGCCGGAGTCGCCGAGCCGCCGTAGAGCAGCGTTACCGCCTCGGGCTCCTCCCCGGTCAGCCCTGCCACCGTGGTGCGCAGGAACCGATGAGCCTCCTGCGCGGTCTCGGGGCTGGCGGTCAGGCCGGTGCCGATCGCCCACACCGGCTCGTAGGCGATGATCAGGCCCAGGGGCGACCCGCCGACCCCCTCGTGCGTGGCGCCGACCGCCGCCTCCGGTGAGGGCGGGAGCGGCCGGGGCGAGAGCGGCGCCAGCCCGCGGGACACCTGCCGCTCCAGCACCGCCAGCGTCTCGCCCGCCTCGCGCTGGTCGCGCGTCTCGCCCACGCAGAGCAGCGGCGTGAGGCCGTGACGCGCCGCCGCCGCCACCTTGCGCGCGACCAGCTCGTCGCTCTCGCCATGGTCGCGGCGCCGCTCGCTATGGCCGCAAAGCACCCAGCCGCACCCGGCGTCGACGAGCTGCGGCCCCGAAACGTCGCCGGTGTGCGCCCCGCGGTCGGCCGGATGGAGGTCCTGTGCGCCCACCCCGACGCCGCTGCCGGCCAGCTCCCGCACCACCGCGGGCAGCAGCGGAAACGACGGGAAGAGGATCACGTCGGGGCGGTCCGCGCCCAACAATCGGGGCTCACTCCCTATCGGTCCTCCCGCCACGCCCGCCGCCAGCCCGTGGCGCAGCTCGCGGCAGAACGACACGGCCTCGGCGGCGAGCAGGTGCATCTTCCAGTTGCCGGCGACGATTCGCCGCCGCCGGCGCGCGCTCGACGACCCGCCGCCGCCGGAGCTGCCCGCTGCGACCTGCCGGGCGCTCATCGGGGCCGCTCCAGCACCGCCACCCCGGGCAACGTCTTGCCGGCCAGGAACTCCAGCGAAGCGCCGCCGCCGGTCGAGACATGACCGATGCGGCCGATCACCCCGGCCTGGCGGGCGGCCGCCACCGTCTCGCCGCCGCCGATCACGGAAAACCCGGAGCAGGAGGCCAGCGCCTGCGCCAGCTCCCGCGTGCCGGCATCGAAAGGCGGCTGCTCGAAGACTCCCAGTGGACCGTTCCAGAACAGGGTGCGCGCCGTGGCGATCGCGGCCGCGAATCGACGCCGGCTCGCCGGTCCGACGTCCACCGCCTTCATTCCCGCCGGTACCTGGCCGGCCGCCACGGTCTCGATCCGCCGCGGCGCCGCCAGGTCGTCGGTCACCACCAGGTCAGTGGGCAGCTCGACCCGGACGCCGCGGCCGGCCGCCCGGCTCAGGATGTCGCGAGCCAGGTCCAGGCGGTCCGCCTCGACCAGCGACGCCGCCATGTCGTGGCCCTGGGCGGCCAGGAAGGTGTTGGCCATGCCACCTCCCACCAGCAGCAGGTCGAGGCGGGGAAGCAGGTTCGACAGCGTGTCGATCTTGCCCTCGATCTTGGCACCCCCCAGCAAGGCGGCGAACGGCCTTTCCGGCTCGCCGAGCAACCTGCCGAGGGCTGCCACCTCACGCTCCATCAGCCGGCCGGCGGCCTTGCGCCGCAGGCGTTCGGCGATCCCCACCACCGAGGCGTGGGCCCGGTGCGCGCTGCCGAAGGCGTCGTCGACGTAGGCGTCGGCCAGGGCCGCGAGCTGGGCCGCGAAAGCGGGATCGTTCTTGGTCTCGCCGGCGTGGAAGCGCAGGTTCTCGAGCAGCAGCACCCGCCCCGGGGCGAGGGCCCCGACCGCCGCGGTCGCCGCCTCGCCGACGCAATCGGCGGCGAAGGCCACCTCTTCTTCCAGCAGCCGGCCCAGCGCCAGCGCCACCGGCCGCAAGCTGTAGCGCGGGTCGGGCTCGCCCTTCGGCCGGCCGCAGTGCGAGGCGAGGACCAGCCGGGCGCCGGCGGCGGCCAGCTCGCGCAGGGTCGGCAGCGCCTCTTCGAGACGGGTCGGGTCGAGCACCCCGCCCGCCGGCGACAGCGGGACGTTGAAGTCGACCCGGACGAACACGCGCTGACCGACCAGGCGGCCAAGGTCGAGATCTGCGAGCGTCAACAGGTCGGTCACGGACGGCCCTCCCCCTCTCCACGGCGCGGCCGGCGGTGGCGGCGGGGCCGGCGGCGCGTTACTCTATCAGGCACTGTCCCGCCTCTGGGCGGCGCGGACACTTGTTGTAGCGAGCGCTCCGGTCTCCGCGGTCCGCCGCGGAAGCGGTGTCGAGCTGGCAGGCTGGAGTAGGATCGGGCGACCCGAGCAAGGAGAAACGGTCATGGAAATGTCGAACTACTGCGCCGCATACGAAGCCAGGAACTTCCGGAAGTATGCGAACTGGACCGAGAACGCGGCCAACGTGCGCAAGGACAAGCAAGAGGTCGGCGGCAAGGAGGTCGAGGTCGACCGCCAGCTGGACGACGATTCGATCCTCTACCTGCACGACAGCTACATCGTCACCGACGGCATCTACAACGACGAGAACATCATCTTCGACGCCGTGACCGACGAGTGGAAGCAGTTCTGCCACGAAACGCTCGGCTTCGAGATCCCGGTCTACGAACCGATCGAGATCCCCACCGCTCCGGAAGCCGAGACCCCGCCGCCCGCCGAGCCGTCGGCGCCGGCAGCGCCGACCGGCGGGTAGCAGGCAGCGGCCTCCCGGCAGGGCCAGCGGGTTGCCGCGTCCGTCGCGTAGACTGCGGCGATGCGGCGGCCGCTGGTCCTCGGCATCGAAACCTCCTGTGACGACACTGCCTGCGCCGTGCTGGACGGCGACGGGCGCGTCCTGTCGTCGATCGTCTCGCGCCAGCTCGCGGCGCACGCCCCCTACGGCGGGGTGGTGCCCGAGATCGCGTCGCGCGAGCACCTGGCGAACTGGCTGCCGGTGAGCGAGCAGGCCCTGGCGGAGGCCGGCACCACCGCCGCCGACCTCGACGTCATCGCGGCCACCCGCGGCCCCGGCTTGGTGGGGGCACTGCTGGTCGGGCTGGCGTTGGGCAAGGCGCTCGCCTTTGCACTGGGCAAGCCGTTCCACGCCGTGCACCACCTCGAAGGCCATCTCTACTCGCCGTTCCTCGACGCCAGGACCGGCGCCGCGGCGGCGCCGGCCGCAACCCCGCCGCCGCGCTTCCACGGCCTGGTCCTGTCCGGCGGCCACAGCAGCCTGTTCGCCGTCCAGGAAGGCCGCATCGAGACCCTGGGCGAGACCCGCGACGACGCTTTCGGCGAGGTGTTCGACAAGGTGGGCAAGCGCGTCGGGCTGCCCTACCCGCAGGGCCCCCGCGTCGACGAGCTGGCCGAGCGCGGCGACGCCGCGGCCTTCCGGCTGCCGGTGCCGGCTTGCGGCGACACTCTCGACTTCTCCTTCTCCGGCCTGAAGAGCCAGACGCTGACCGAGATCGAGCGCCTGGAGCGGCGGCTCGGCCCGCTGGACGGGCGGCCGGCAGGGGCGCCGCCGCCGCAACCGGTGCTCGACCTTCTCGCCGCCTTCCGGGCGGCCGCCGTCGCCCAGGTGCTCGACCGCTTGGAGCGGTTGGAGCGGCGGGAGCGGGCGGCCGGCCGGCGGACGCGGGCGGATGACGGCGATGGCGGCGGCGCTGTTGCCATGGGCGCCATGGGAGCCTTCGGCGCCATCGGCGCCATGAGCGCGACGGCCGGGCCGCTGGTGGTGTCCGGCGGTGCCGCGGCCAACCGGCTGCTGCGGCGCGAGCTGCCGGCTTGGAGCGCCAGGCACGGCCGCGAGCTGCGGCTGGTGCCGCTGGTCTACGCCGGCGACAACGCCGCGATGATCGCTCATGCGGCGCTGCTGCGGCACGCCCGCGGTCTCGCCGACGATCCCTTCGCCGCCGAAGCCGAGAGCCGCATCCCGCTTGAGCTGGCTGGCAGCTGATACAGCTGCGACATGGCGGCACCACGCCCGATTCAGCGGCGCCGACAGCTATCAGCCGAACGTCGTTCGGCAAACCTGTACGATCGCAGAAGGAGGTGCTTGCAATCGACTGTGCCCTGGTATATCTTCTTCTAGACGGAGGAGCTACCGCATGATCGACGCTACAGATCGCGAAATCCTGAAGATCCTTCAGCAAAATGCCCGAGTGTCGAACGCGGAGATCGCGCGGCAGGTCCGCATGGCGCCTTCGGCGATCCTGGAACGGATCCGCAAGCTGGAGGCCCGGGGAGTGATCAGGGGCTACGAGGTACGGATCGATCCCGCGGCCCTGGGTCTCAATCTGCTTGCCTACATCCTGGTCCGCACCAAGGACTTCGGCGGCGAGCTCCGCACCGGCGAGGTGCTGGCCGAGATCGAGGAGGTGCAGGAGGTCCACCACATCGCCGGGGAAGACTGCTTCCTGGTCAAGGCGCGGGTGCGCGACGCCCGCACGCTCGGCCGGCTGCTGCGCGAGCGCTTCACCAGCGGCGGCGGCATCTCGTCCACCCGCACCACCATCGTGCTCGAGACGCTGCACGAGACCACCCGGCTGCCCATCGACGCCGCTCTGCTCGAGGTCGGGGCCGAAGCCGGAGAGCCCGCCGCGGCGCCCGCCCCGGTCGCGGCGGCGGACAACGCCGCCGAGGCGGCGGAGGCAGCCGCCCTCGCCGCCGACCGGGTGGCCGCGCTGGGCGCGGGGACGTTCCATGAGCATTGACGGCGCACGCACGCTGCCGGCGGGCGCCTCCGTCTCCAGGGCCGCCAACCGGCAGACCGCCGCCACGGTGCCGGCGGCGCACGTGGCCCTCGCCCTGGTCACGGTCTATGTGCTCTGGGGATCGACCTACCTGGCGATGCGCCTGGCGGTCGCCACCATCCCGCCGTTCCTGATGGCCGCCAGCCGCCATTTCACCGCCGGGGTGTTGCTCTACACCTTCGCCCGGCTGCGGGGCGCGCCGCGGCCGCGCCCGGAGCACTGGCGCTCGGCGGCGATCATCGGCGGCCTGCTCCTGATGATCGGCAACGGCGGCGTGGTGTGGGCCGAGCAGCGGGTGAGCTCCGGCATGGCGTCGCTGCTGATCAGCTCCGAGCCGATGTGGATCGTGCTCTTCGCCTGGCTGCGCCGCGACGGCAGGCGTCCCCGCCCCCAGGTGGCCGCCGGCCTGCTGGTCGGCCTGGTCGGCCTGGCGCTGCTGGTGCGGCCCGGGCATTCCGGCGGCGCCGGCGTCGATCCGCTGGGCGTGACGGCCCTGCTGCTGGCATCGGTCAGCTGGGCGGCCGGCTCGCTCTACGTCCAGCGCGCCACGCTGCCCAGCTCGCCGCTGCTCTCGACCTCCATGCAGATGCTGTGCGGCGGCGGCCTGCTGTTCGCCGCCGGAGCGCTCGCCGGCGAACCGGCGCATTTCGCGCTCTCGCAAATCTCGGCCGCCTCGGCTCTGTCCGTGCTCTACCTGGTCGTCTTCGGCTCGCTGATCGGCTTCACCGCCTACACCTGGCTGCTGCGCTCGGCGTCACCGGTGCTGGTATCCACCTATGCCTACGTCAACCCGGTGGTGGCGGTGTTCCTCGGCTGGGCATTGATCCACGAGACGGTGACCGGCGGCATGCTGGTCGGCGCCGCGGTCAGCCTCCTCGGCGTGGCGCTGATCACCACCGCGTCCAGCGGCGGCATGGCGCGGCGCGTGGAGCCCGGAGGGCGCTCGCCGCGGCAGGAGCCGCCGCCTGCGTTGGCCGTCCCCGCCGCTTCTTGCTCGGAATGAAGCGCAAGCTGTAAAGTGGCGCCCCATGCGGACGCCTCCTGGCTGGCTGCTGTCGGCGGCGGCGCTGGTCGCGCTGGCTCATGCCCCTGCTGCATCGGGGGCGGAGCCGTTCCGGCCGGCCGCGGCGCCGCTTTTGGCCGCCAGGGCCGGGCCGCCTTCGCCTGGCGCCGGCGACTCCGCGATGGGTGAGCGAGCGGCGCAGCGCGCGCCAGGCGAGCCCCGCCATGAGCGTGACAACCACGTCGAGCTGCTGTCGCCCCGGCCGGCCATCCCGCTCGTGGCCGGCACCACCGCGGTTCTGCAATGGGAGCCACTGGCCGGACTGGCGGGCCTGCCGGCGCGGGAGGAGTGGGAAGCCTTCCTGTCGCTCGACGGCGGCAAGAGCTACGCCTTCCGCATCACCCCCCACCTCGACAGCGATCTTCAGCGCACGCTGTGGGAGGTCCCCGGCATTCCCTCGGCGGACGTGCGGCTGCTGCTGCGCTTCGGCGACGAGCGCCGCGAGACCGCGATCGAGCTGCCGCAGCGCTTCACCATCACGGCGGCTCCCGGTCCCTTCCTTGCCCTGGCGCCGCGGGCGGGGCTGGCACGCGGCCGGGGAGAGGCGGCACGCCCCGAAGACACCGGGGTCGCGGCCTGGACGGAGGGGTCGCGGCGCGGCGCCGGGCGGCGCCAGGTGGTCGCAGCCGACACCGCGCTGAGCGACGGCGTGCGGCCGCCAGACACCGCCCGCGGGCCGGCGGCGCTGACCGTCCGGCCGGTCAAGACCGGACCGCCCGCGCCGTCCCGGGAACCGGTCAAAAGCGCGCCCCGCGGCGGTGGAGCGCCGGCCACCCGGGAGCGCCAGGCTCCTCCGCCGGCGATCGACGCCAGGCTCCTGACCTGCCGGCTGAACGAGTAGACCGCAGCACCCCCTCGAGCACCATCGCACACCCGGTACGGTTGCAGGGCCGCGCCCGCGCCGACCGGCTTCGTGCAACGCTCCGCTGCTCCCCGCCGATCGCGGAGGGCGGCGACCCTTGGGAAGTGTTGGCGCCCCGCGACGATAGCCCCGGATGACTCGTTCGCGGGAAGCCGACCTCGCATGTCCTACGAGGAGGTCTGCCATGCTCTTGTCGATCACGGGCCGGCGCCTGCCGCCCGCTACCTTGTTGCTGACGGCCGTTCTGACGTCGGCCTGTCTCTTCATGCCGTGCCTGGCTCTGGCCCAGGCGCCGGAACCCGGCCAGGATCAGGATCAGGGCCAGGGCCAGGGGGCCCCCGGCGCCGGCGGCAACGAGCCCCGGGTTTCCGAGACCGTGCAGGTCACCGCCACCCGCGTCCCCGAAGACGTCGAGCCAATCCCCGCCTCCATCACCGTCATCACCGGCGAGGAGATCCGGGCGCGCGGCGCCACCGATCTCGCAACCGCCCTGTCCGGCGTCGCGGGCCTCGCGGTGGCCCCCGGCGGGGACGCCGGCTCCGCCAGCTCGATCCCCGAGATCTGGGGCCTGCGCGAGTTCGACGCCTTCCTGCTGGTCGTCGACGGCGTGCCCTGGGGGGGTGCCTTCAATCCGGCGCTCTCGACTCTCGACCTGACCGACGTCGATCGTATCGAGGTGCTGCGCGGCTCGGCACCCGTGATGTACGGCGCCACCTCCTTCGTCGGCGTGATCCAGGTCATCCACCGCCAGCCGGGGCAGGCCGGGGGCAGCGTCAGCGCCTGGGGCGGCAGCTACGGTTCCGGCGGCGGCGCCGCCAGCGCGCCACTTCCCGCCATCGGCAGCTACCACCAGTCGCTGATCGTCAATGGCGAGCAGCAGGGCTTCAGCCAGGACCGCACCGGCTGGGGTCGGGGCCACCTCCTGTACCGGGGGAGCCTCGCGACGGCTGCCGGCGGCACCTTCCACGTCGATTTCGACGACGCCATCGTCGACCAGCAACCGTTCAGCCCGACGCCGCTGGTCAACGGCAAGCTCACGCCGCTGGTGCCGATCGACAGCAACCAGAACCCGCTCAACGCCAAGGTCGACGTCAACCGCCAGCAGCTCAACCTCGGCTACGACCAGAAGCTGGGCTCGGGCACCTGGTCGACCCTGGTCTCCGGCACCCACACCGACCAGACCGTCGCCCGCGGCTTCCTCGAGAACGTCACCGGCCAGGATCCGGACGACCACGGCATCCGGCAGCACCTCGACCTCGACGACCTCTACTTCGATACCCACCTGGCGCTCGATCTCGACCGCACCCTGCGGCTGGTCACCGGCATCGAC
>DATKFK010000150.1:0-3364 GCA_035544375.1 Thermoanaerobaculia bacterium | reverse complement strand
ATCTCGAGCGCGGGCCGCTGCTGCGCTGCACCCTGGTGCGCTTCGCCGCGGACGACGCGCTACTGCTCGTCACCCTTCACCACATCGTCTCGGACGCCTGGTCGCTCGGCATCTTTTTCGGCGAGATCTCGGCGCTGTACGAGGGCTTCGCGCGGCGCCGGCCTGTCGAGCTGCCCGAGCTGCCGGTGCAGTACGCCGACTTCGCCCAGTGGCAGCGCGAATGGCTGCGAGGAGAGGTCCTCGAGCGCTTCCTCGCCTTCTGGCGCGGACAGCTCGCGGGCGCGCCGGCGGTGCTCGAGCTGCCCACCGATCACCCTCGTCCCGAGGTTCAGACCTTCCGCGGCGCGCTCACGCACTTCGCCCTCCCCGCCGCTCTCGCCGGCGCGCTCTCCGCGCTCGGCCAGCGGCTGGGCGCCACGCTCTTCATGACGTTGCTGGCGGTGTACGCCGCCCTGCTCGAGCGCTACACCGGCCAGCGCGACATCGTGATCGGCTCGCCCATCGCCAACCGCAACCGTGCCGAGATCGAAGGAGTGATCGGCTTTTTCGTCAACACGCTGGTGGTGCGGGTCGAGCTCGCGGCCGAGGCGAGCTTTGTCGAGCTGGTCGAGCGGGTGGCCGATGGAACGCTCGCGGGATACGACCACCAGGATCTCCCGTTCGAGAAGCTGGTCGCCGAGCTGCAGCCGCAGCGCGACCTGGGACGCAACCCGCTCTTCCAGGTCATGTTCTCGTTGCAGAACACGCCGACCCTCGCGGCGAACATGGTGAGTGCCGACCCGCGCATGGCCGAGGTCGGCACGGGCACTGCGAAGTTCGACCTCGCCCTGCTGATGGGGGAGAGCGCCGGCACGGTGACCGGCGCCGCCGAATACAACACCGATCTCTTCGATGCGGTCACGATCGAGCGCCTGGTCGAGCACTTCCTCAACCTGCTCGGGAGCGCCGCGGCCGATCCCGGGCGCCGGCTGTCGGAGCTCGAAATCTCGTCGGGCGCGGAGCGGCAGCAGCTGCTGGCGCTGGCGCGGGGAGCCGCCGCCCCCTTCCCGCGCGCGGCCTGCCTCCACCACCTCTTCGAGGAGCAGGCGGCGCGGACTCCCGCCGCCGTGGCCGCGTCCTTTGCCGGCGCGGCCCTGACCTATCGCGAGCTCGACGCGCGGGCCAACCGGCTGGCGCGCCGCCTGCGCGCCCTGGGCCTCGGTCCGGGGAGCTGCGCGGGCATCGCGCTCGAGCGTTCGCCGACGATGCTGGTCGGAATCCTCGGAGTGCTGAAGGCGGGCGCGGCCTGCGTCCCGCTCGACCCCGCGTATCCTGCGCCGCGAATCGCCTTCATGCTGGCCGACTCGCGTGCGGCGGTGGTGCTCAGCGAGGAGCGGATCGCCGAGCGGCTGCCGGCGAGCGCGGCGCGCGTGCTGCTGCTCGGCAGCGAAGCGGCAGACCCGCAGGAGGGAGCGGGCGCCCTGGACGGCGATGGGGAGGACGGCAGCGCGGAAGCCCTGGGCCTTCCCGGCGGCGCGACGGCCGACGATCTCCTCTACGTCATCTATACCTCTGGCTCGACCGGACAGCCCAAGGGCGTGGCGATGGGCCACCGGGCGCTGGTCAACCTGGTCTGGTGGCAGAACCGCCGCTCGCGCCTCCCGCCCGGCGCCTGCACGCTGCAGTTCACCTCGCTCAGCTTCGACGTTTCCTTCCAGGAGATCTTTTCGACGCTCAGCACTGGCGGCAGGCTGGCCCTAGCCAGCGAGGAGACGCGCAAAGATCCGGTCGAGCTTCTTCGCCGCCTCGCCGAGGAGCGGGTCGAGCGCCTCTTCCTCGCGCCGGTCGCGTTGCAGCAGCTGGCCGAGACGGCGCTGCGTTCGGCGCTCGTGCCGGACGCCCTGCGCGAGGTCGTGGCCGCCGGTGAGCAGCTCAAGATAAGCGCCGAGATCTCCGGTTTTCTGGACCGCCTCGAGGGAGCGGTCCTCGACAACCAATATGGTCCCTCGGAGAGCCACATCGTCAGCGGCTTCGTGTTGCACGGACCTGCCGCGGCCTGGCCCGCCCTGCCGCCCATCGGGCGCGCCATTGCCAACGCGAGCATCCACCTGCTCGACGCCGAGCTGCGGCCGGTCCCCGCCGGCGTTCCGGGCGAGCTCTACATCGGCGGCGAGGCGCTCGCCCGCGGCTATCTCGACCGCCCCGACCTCACGGCGGAACGCTTCGTGCCGGACTGCTGCGGCGGCGAACCCGGGGCTCGCCTGTACCGCAGCGGCGACCTCGGGAGGCTGCTGCCGGGACCCCAGGGCGACATCCAGTTTCTCGGCCGGCGTGATCACCAGGTCAAGATCCGCGGCTTCCGCATTGAGCTGGCGGAGGTCGAGATCCATCTCAAGCGGCATCCGGCGGTGCGGGCGGCGGCGGTCGCGGCGCGCGAAGGTGGGCCGGCCGGGCGACGCCTCGTGGCTTACCTGGTGGGCGGCGCTGGCGAGCCGCCGGGTGCCGGCGAGGCGCCGTCGGCGAGCCACCTGCGCAGCTTCCTCCTGCGCGAGCTTCCCGAGCACATGGTTCCTTCCGCCTTCGTCTGGCTGGCGGCGATGCCCCTGCTGCCCAGTGGCAAGGTGGATCGCCGCGCCCTGCCGCCGCCTGGCCAGGAGCGGCCCGAGCTCAAGCCCGCCTTCGTGGCGCCGAGAACGCCGCTCGAAGCGCAGCTGTCGGAGATCTGGCAGGAGGTGCTGCGGGTCGAGCGGGTCGGCATGGAGGACAATTTCTTCGACCTCGGGGGCCACTCGCTGCTCGCCACCCAGGTGGCCTCGCGGGTCCGCGACCGCTTCGCGGTGGAGATCCCGCTGCGCCGCCTCTTCGAGGCCCCGACAGTCGCCGGCCTCGCGGTCAGCCTGGTCGAAAGCCGCGCCGACGAGGAGCGCCTCGACGACATCGACGCCCTGCTCGCCGAGCTTGAGGGCCTTTCCGACGACGACGCCCGCGCGATCATCTCCCGGACAGCCTGACGGCGCCCCCGAACCTCAACGTCCTCGACAAGGAGTCAGAACGAAATGAGAGTCCGCCGATCGCTCCAGGATTTGCAGACCGATTACAACAACGGCGACAAGAAGCCGCTCGAAGACCTGGTGCGAGCCTGGAGGGCCATCAAGGAGCTTTCGCCGGAGGACCCCCGCTCGTTCTTCATGCTGGGCGGGTACCACGGCGAGCCGTTCCGGGGCGCGGGCTGGGGAAGCACCTACTATTGGGGAGGCTACTGCAACCACGGCAACGTCTTGTTTCCCACCTGGCACCGGGTGTATCTCGTGAAACTGGAGGAGGCCCTGCAGAGCGTTCCCGGCTGCGAGGAGGTGATGCTGCCCTTTTGGGACGAGACCAGCGC
>DATKFK010000149.1:0-6840 GCA_035544375.1 Thermoanaerobaculia bacterium | reverse complement strand
CGGTCCGGCGTCCGGTGGCCGCCGCCGGAGCTCCCGGCGGCGCCGCCCCGGGGGCGGCCGCGGACACCACCCGCACCGCCGCTTCCTTCGACAACGAGGGCCTGCTGCTGCGCCAGCAGGGACAAACCGCCGCGGCGCTGGCAGCCTTCGAGCAGTCCCTCGCTCGCCAGCCCGACCTGCCGGCGGCACTCTGGAACCTGAGCGACCTGCTGTTCGCCGAGGCCACGGGCGGGCCGGGCCCCGCCGCCGGCGCGGACCGTCTCGGCGGGCGCGCCGGCCCCGGAACGGCTGCCGGGCTCGACCGTGCCGACGACCTGCTGCTGCGTGCCCTGGCGGGCGGTCTGCCGGGCGGCGTCGAGCACGCCCTCGAGCGCGCCGCCAGCTACGGCCGCGGCGGCGCCCGCGAACGCGGCCTCGCGCTGCTCGAGCGCACCGCCGCCTTGCGCCCAGGCGACCCGCGGCCGTGGCTGCTGCACGGCCGCTACCGGCTCGAGCAGCAGCGCTGCGACGCCGCTCTCGACGACTTCACTCACGCTTCACGGCTCGATCCGGGTTCGGCCGTCGCGCACGCCTCGGCGGGACTGGCCTTGCTCTGCCGCGGCGACGAGCCCGCCGCGCGGGCGGCCTTTCGCCGCTCCCTCGAGCTCGATCCCAACCAGCCCGAGGTGCGCCGCTTCCTCGCGCACCCTTGAAGCGCCTCTCCGCCCACACCTCCGGCCGGCCACAATATTCCCGCCCGCCGGCCGTCTACCCCAGTGTGGACGAGGCACTGGCCAGGACCTGGATGACCGAACAGGACCAGCGGATCACCACTGCGGTCGCCCGCGAGCAGCACCGGCTGCGGAGCTTCATCCGCCGCCGGGTGGCCGATCCGGGCGAGGTGGAGGACGTCCTGCAAGACGTCTTCTCCGAGCTGGTCGCGGCCTACAGGCTGGCGGAGCCGATCGAGCAGATCGGCGCCTGGATGTTCCGGGTGGCGCGCAACCGCATCACGGACCTTTTCCGCAAGCGCCGGCCCGAGGTGTCGACGGCGAGCCCGATGGCAGTGGAGGACGGCGAGCCGCTGCAGCTCGCGGATCTCCTTCCCGCGCCCGAGGCCGGGCCGGAGGCGGCCTACGCCCGCGGCGTGCTGATCGACGAGCTGGCCGCCGCCCTCGACGAGCTGCCGCAAGAGCAGCGCGAGGTCTTCCTCGCCCACGAGGTGGAGGGCCGCAGCTTCAAGGAGATCGCCGCGGCGACCGGCGTCGGCGTCAACACCCTGCTGTCCCGCAAGCACTACGCGGTGCTCCATCTGCGCCGCCGGCTGCGGTCCATCTATGACGACTTCCTCAGATCCTGAGGACCCGAGGTGAGGACAACGTTATGAAAAAGCGTCGCATGGTGAAATTCCTGATGTTCGCGCCGATCGCCCTCCTGGTCGCGGCGCTGGTCTTCTGGGTGGTGACGGGCCTTTGGAACTGGCTGGTGCCGCCCATCTTCGGCTGGAAGGCGATCACCTTCTGGCAGGCCGCCGGCCTGCTGGTCCTGAGCCGGCTCGTGCTGGGCCGCTTCCATGGCCGGCCCGGCTGGTCCAACCACTGGCGCCACCGCATGCGGGAGCGCTGGGAGCAGATGACTCCCGAGGAACGCGAGAAGTTTCGGGAGAGCCTGCGCGGTCGCGGTCGCGGCCACGGCCGTTGCCATGGCTTCGAGCCGGCCGCCGAGCGCCCGGCCGCGGAGCAGCCGACTGCCTGAGCCCTCGTGAGCCGCCAGATCCTTGGCCCTGCCGCGGGCGCCGATCTATGCTAGGATTCGCTGCCACACGGTTGTAACACAGGCGAATCTGAAGCGGCGCGCGCGGCCCCGGCCCACGGCTTGGCGCCCAGGTGCTCGCGCGGCCCGGGGGGATCCATGCTGCGATCTGGCGGGCAGTGCGGCGGCGGCTGTCGTTCGTTTTCGCTGCGGACGGTCCTGGCGGCGCTCGGCAGGTGCCTGGCGCTCGCGCTGCTGGCGGGAGCCGGCGCGCTGCCGGCGGCCGCCCAGACCACCGGCGGCATCGTCGGCAGGGTTACCGACGAGCAGGGCGGGGCGCTGCCCGGGGTCACCGTCGAGGCGCGCAGCCCGGCGCTGCAAGGGACGCGGAGCGCGACCACCGACGGGTCCGGGCGCTACCGCCTGACCCTGCTGCCGCCCGGCACCTACGCCGTCGCCATCACCCTCTTAGGATTCGCGACCGAGAACCGGCCGGCGGTGACGGTGGACCTCGACAAGGACACCACGGTCAACGGCGCGCTGCACCCGGCGGTTGCCGAGTCGATCACCGTCACCGGCGAGGTGCCGGTCGTGGACGTCACCTCGCCCGAGATCGGCACCAAGCTCGACAGCCGCGCCGTCGAGACCCTGCCGAGCGGACGCAACTACTCGTCGGTCGTGCAGATCACTCCCGGCGTCAGCTCGGACGCCAACCCCGAGAACAGCGACCAGTCGACGATCACCGCCTACGGCTCGAGCGGCAACGAAAACGTGTTCTACATCGACGGCGTCAACACCACCGGCACCGAGTACGGTTTCCAGGGCAAGGAGCTCAACTTCGAGTTCATCCAGGCGGTGGACGTCAAGAGCGGCGGCTACCAGGCGGAGTACGGCCGCGCGACCGGCGCCATCATCAACGTGATCACCAAGTCGGGGGGAAACCAGTTCCACGGCGACGCCTTCGGCTATTACGACAACGACTCGCTGCAGCGGCCGACCCGGCAGATCGTCTCGAGCACCGGCACCGTCGCCGGCTTCACCAAGAAGGACTACGGCGCCGACTTCGGCGGCTACCTGGTCAAGGACCGCATCTGGTTCTTCGGCGCCTACGACCGGGTCGACAACACCACCAACTCGGTGCTGCCGCAGGGCGGCCCGCAGTCCGGCCAGGTCGTCGGCTCGGGCAGCACCCACGACCTCGGCGCCGGCAAGCTCACCTTCCACCTCACCCAGAGCCAGACGGCCGTCGCCACGTTCTTCCAGGACCCGCGCGACGACACCGGCGCCATCATCGACGCCAACCACACCTTGAACGGCGATCCCCTGACCTACGAAGGCAAGCGCGTCTTCGGCGGCAAGGACTACGCCCTGCGGTACGAGGGCCTGTTCGGCAGCGCCTGGGAGCTCAGCGGCCAGGCGGCGCGGCACAACGAAGCCAACTCCGTGGACCCGGTGAGCGCCGCGGGCGACGTGATCCAGTTCCGCAACGACGGCAACAACTTCTTCCAGACCGGCGGCTTCGGCCTCATCCAGGACAAGACGTTCAAGCGCGACTCCGCCGCCGGGGCCGTGAGCCGCTACCTCGGCGGCCACGAGATCAAGCTGGGCTTGGACTACGAGAAGGAAACCGCCCAGGTCACGCGGCGCTTCAGCGGCGGTCAGCTCATCGACGTCATCGCCAACCCGGCGAACCCCGCGCAACCGATCTACAGCCACTTCTACTGGACGACGCCCGGCGCCACCGGCGCGCCCGACTTCAACGCCCCGGTGTCGGCGCTCAACGCCTCGCCCCAGCACCACAACACCGCCGCCTACCTGCAGGACCGCTGGGCGGCGCTGTCCAACCTTACCTTGAACCTTGGCATCCGCTGGGACCGCCAGGAGATCATCGATCCCAACGGCAACAAGGCGATCGATCTCAAGAAGGATTTCGCGCCGCGCGCCGGCCTCGTCTGGGACCCGACGAAGGACGGCCGCTCCAAGGTATTCGCCTCCTACGGACGATATTACGAAGAGATCCCGATGGACCTGGTCATCCGCTCCTTCTCCTTCGAGCGGCAGGCGCGGGTCTTCAACTTCAGCGCCGGCAGCACGACGCCCGACCCGGCGGCGGAGGCCGCCCTGGGGCAGAATTCCGCGATCTTCGGCGGCAACGTCGAGCCTGCCGACCCCAACCTGCACAACCAGTACATCAACGAGTACCTGCTCGGCTATCAGCGCGAGGTGATGCCCGACGTCGCGGTCGGCATCCAGGGGATCTACCGCGACTACGGCCAGATCATCGAGGATTTCCTCTGCCGCAGCGACGGCACCTACTGCATCGGCAACCCGGGCCAGGGCATCATGCAGCAGATCTTCACTCTCGACTACTCGCACACCCTCCCGGCGCCCAAGCCGAAGCGGGTCTACAAGGCCCTCGAGCTCGACGTCAACAAGCGTTTCTCGCACAACTGGCAGGCGCTCGCCTCGTACGTGTACTCGCGGCTCGACGGCAACTACGACGGCACCTACGCGCCGTTCACCAACGTCGGCGCCGATCCCAACATCTCGGCGGCCTACGATTACTACGATTTCTTCACCAACGGCATCGATCTCAACCGCATCACCAACAAGGGGCCGCTGTCGAACGACCGCCGCCACCAGCTCAAGCTGTCGGGCATCTACATCACCCCGTTCAACCTCTCGATAGGGCTTGCAACCTTCTACCGCACCGGCACGCCGGTGACCGCCTACGGCTATGCCGACAGCTACGCCCGCTACGAGTTCTTCCTGACCGACCGCGGCGCCCTGGGCCGCACGCCCTCGAACTACGACGCCGACCTCCATCTCGGCTATCCGCTGCCGCTGGGATCGGTGACCCTCAACTTCCTCTTCGACGTCTTCAACCTCTTCAACACCCAGCGCCCGATCCTGCTCGACGAGCGATGGGACTTCCGCCAGGCCGACAACGCCTCGCCGACGCCGACCAATCCCACCTTCGGCAAGCCGGTCCTGCGAACGCCGCCAACTTCGCTGCGGCTGGGGGTGCGGCTGAGCCTGTAGAGACACCGGCGCGCCCCGCCCGGCGCCCTGGCATGCGGGGCGCGTTGGCCTGGCCGGCTGCAGGTAGCAGGTAGTGGGTCAGTCACCCACTACCCCTTCTGCGGGTTCTGGCAGGGCGTCACGCCCTGAGGTGCTATCCTTCCGGCTCAGCCATGAACCGCACTCGATCCGCGCTGGTCCTCTGCGTCCTGGGCGGGGCGCTGGGTGCTGCCCTCGCCGCGGCGGCGCCCATGCAGCGGCCCCCTTTCCCACCGGTCATCGCCTCGGCGATGGCGGACCCTGATCCGCCTCCCCCACCCGCGCCCCGGCCGGCACCCAGGCCATCCGCACCGCCGGCAACCGCCGCCACCGCCGCGGCGCCGGCCAACGGGCGGCCGGCCGCCGCCGCGGGCCCGGCCGGCGCGGCGGGCCAGGCCGCCGCCGCGCAGGCCCTGCACGCGCTGTTCGCCGAGGAGTGGCAGTACACGCTGCGCGAGGACCCGCTGTCCGCCACCGAGGTGGGCGACAACCGCTACAACGACCGCCTGCCGGCGATGACGCCGGCCGACCTGGCGCGCCGCGACCGCCACGCGCACGAGGTGCTCGAGCGGCTGCACCGCATCGACCGCGCGCGCCTCGGCGAGGCCGACGGCGTGAGCTACGACCTCTTCGAGCGCGAGGTGGCCGACGCGATCGGCGAATACCGGTTCAAGACCTACCGCCAGCTGATCACCGCCGAGGGCGGCTTCCACACCGATTTTTCGCGGCTGCCCGAGCAGGCGCCGCTCTCGACCGTCAAGGACTACGACAACTACATCGCACGCCTGCGCGCCTTCCCCGTCTATGCCCGCCAGAACACCGAGCTGCTGCGCGAGGGCCTCGCCGCCGGCTTCACCCTGCCGCGGGTGGTGATGAAGGGGTTCACCGACGCGATCGCCATGCACGTCGTCGACGACGTGACCCGCAGCGTCTTCTGGAAACCGTTCGCCGCCTTCCCCGACGCGGTGCCCAACGGCGAGCGCGAGCGCCTGCGACAGGCCGGCCGCGCCGCAATCCACGACGCGGTGGTGCCGGCCTACCGCGACTTCCTGGTCTTCATGCGCGACCACTACGTCCCGCACGCGCGCTCGACCATCGCGGCCGCGGACCTGCCGGGCGGACGCGACCTGTACGCCTTCGAGGTGCGCCACTTCACGACCCTCGAGCTGACGCCCGCGGAGATCCACGCCATCGGCGTGCGTGAGGTCGAGCGCATCCACGGCGAGATGCTCGAGGTGATGCGCGCGGTCGATTGGAAGCAGGGCCTGCCGGAGTTCCTCGAGTTCCTGCGCACCGATCCGCGCTTCTATGCCCGCACTCCCGAGGAGCTGCTCAAGGATGCCGCGTACATCGCCAAGCGCATGGACGGCAAGCTCCCGTCGCTGTTCAAGGTGCTGCCGCGCCAGCCCTACGGCGTCGAGCCGGTGCCCGCCGACATCGCGCCCAAGTACACCGGCGGACGCTACAACGGCGCGCCGCTCGACGGTCATCGCGCCGGCACCTACTGGGTGAACACCTACGCCCTGGACACCCGCCCGCTCTACAACCTCGAGGCGCTGACGTTCCACGAGGCGGTGCCCGGCCACCACCTGCAGATCGCCCTGCAGAAAGAGCTCAGGGACCTGCCCGATTTCCGGCGTTTCGTCTACGTCGACGCCTTCGGCGAGGGATGGGGCCTCTACTCCGAATGGCTCGGCATCGAGGCCGGGTTCTACCAGGACCCCTACAGCAAGTTCGGCCGCCTGAGCTACGAGATGTGGCGGGCCTGCCGCCTGGTGGTCGATACCGGCATCCACGCCATGGGCTGGAGCCGCGAGCGCGCCATCGCCTTCCTGGCCGCCAACACGGCGCTCTCGCACCACGAGATCGAGACCGAGACGGACCGCTACATCGGCTGGCCCGGCCAGGCGCTGGCCTACAAGATGGGCGAGATGAAGATCAGGCAGCTGCGCCGCGAAGCCGAGACGGCGCTCGGGGAGCGCTTCGACGTGCGCGATTTCCACGACGCGGTGCTGCACAACGGCACCGTGACGCTGCCGACCCTGGAAC